>JADHNX010000121.1 GCA_016779365.1 Planctomycetaceae bacterium | reverse complement strand
CTCCGGCGATGGCTGGCGTTTTATGCTGTGGGAAGACGATCGCGTTTTCCGGACAGACTCGACTGCAAGCCGGGCAGCCTTTCTTACAACTGTCCTGAGACTCGACCAGAATTCGGTCCAGCGCGTCGACGCCGTAAACGCCGAACAAACAAAAGTCGATGCACTCCATGCAGTTGGTGCAGCGGTCGTAGTCGATGACCGGGTACCAGCGTCGGCTGACTTTTTCTTCGGCTTCCACTTCCGCAATTGAGCCGGTCTGGCTGTTGCCGATGCCGAGTATTTCCTGCGGGTTGAGATACCGTTCGAGCTGCTCCTTCTTCGGCTCGCCCTGAATCCAACTCATCAGGTCGACAGTTTCGGTCGAGGTGACTTCGACGATCCGGCGAATCTCGGCCAGGAATTCCTTTGGGTCGGTCGAAGCTCGCAGGTCAACGCTGTAGATCAGTCGGTCGGGGACGTCGAGCGTACCGATGGCGTCCGGATATTTTTCCGCCGAGGCGCCTTCTTCGTCCTCATCTTCCTCGTCGTCACCGACCAGAAAGACGGTGCCAGCCTTACCCTTCACACCAGCTCGGTCGAGAATCCACTGCGTCGCTCGGGGATAAAGCCACGAAAGCACAACGATGTCGCCACGGATGCCTCGCAGAAAGAGCATCCCTGTGTGGTCGTGTGAGAGGTCGTAGAGATTCGGGATGATCGAGACTTCGATTTCCGGATCCATCATGCAGGCCATCGCCAGCTCTTCTTCGAGCTGCCGTTTCACCGGATTCTTCCCCTGGTGCTGGGAGATCACGACGGTGAGTTTCTTTTGACCTGCCATGTAAACTGCCTCGGTGAATCTGACGCAAAGTCGCGAAGCCGCTAAGAAACGCAAAGAGATGCACGGCTGGAATGAAAGTTTCAGAGCCTCTGGTTTCAAACACTCAAGAACGAAGCTCCTCTGCGTCTTTGCGTCCGCTGGTTCCTCACGCGAAATTATTTAGTTGACCTGACCTTTGAGCATATTCTGGGTTTTCTCCCAGCCGCTCTCAAGCACTTCCAGATACTGTTGCGGAGTCAGTGGTTCCGCGTCGGTCTCGAACGAAAACAGCCATCCATCGCCGTAACCGTCTGTGTTGATTCCTGAAGGATCGTCCAGCAGCAGCTGGTTGAACTCGACGATGCGACCATCAAACGGTGCGTATAACGTCGAGAGTGCCTTTGAGCTTTCGACCTCGCCGATCTCCTGCTTCTCGAAAACCTGAGCCCCCGGATCGACGCTCCAGTCGAGAAAATAGACGTCCTGCAGCAGCCTGACCGAGTACGCCGTAAACCCAACCTGATACCGCAAACCGTCCTTCCGAAGCCACAGATGGGTCTTCGAATACAGACAGTCAGTCGGGACGCGGGCTTCGTACTTACCCATCATGAAGACGAGATCTTCAGCCATCGAGGTGGGATTCTGTGGAGTGTGTGGTTGCGGTGGGAAACGGTTTTGCCGCGAGCAATCAACCAGTAGAAAGCACCCGCTCCTGGGATGCAAGTCGACGGGTTACCGTCAGCGATTCGAAACAGGCTTCTTCAGAAAGGTCCTAACCCGGAGAAAACGGAGAGAGCAGAGTCAGGAATCGACCATTGACTCTGTTTCCTCTGCTTTCTCCTGTTTCAATTCAAATTCTTCATACTCGACGCTCAACAGGTCAGGCGTCGTGAAGCTGATGGACGACGCCGTCCAGGAACGTTGCCAGACTTTTGGCAGCGGCCAGAGCGTTGGTCCGCAGGTGGAGCATGTCTTTCAGACTTTCCGGACGTTTGAAAAGCGACGTCAATGCTGCGCCGACCCGGACCGCTCCGGTGTCGCCGATGACTGAAAGGATCTCCGATGGCAGGTCGGCGGACATGTCGTCGCTGATGACTCGAACGGCCATGAAGCCGGTTTTCGTTTCGGCGGCAACTTGAGCAACCGCCAGGCTTTCCATGTCAACGGCGATGGCTTCGTGCTTTTCGTGGAGCTGCTTTTTCTCCTCGACCGTGCGAACCATTTCGTCAGCCGTCAGGATTCTGCCGACGTAGAGTCCGTTGGCTTCGTCGCTGGCGAGTGTCAGGTTGATGGAAATCTGCTGGCCGTGCTGGTCGACAATTTCGTTCGCCATGACGATCTCGCCGAGTTTCATGGTTGGCAGCAACGCTCCGGCAAAACCGCTTGACAGGATCCACTTTGGAGCATGAGCGTCGATCATGGCCTGAGTGGCTTTGCGGGCTCGCGCGTAACCCATTCCGGATTCGGCCACGACAATCCGAATACCGTCGTAGCGACCGCCTCGGAAGGTGAGGTCTCCGCCCTTGTAGTGCTTGACCCGCTCGCACCGGTCCATGAACTGGCCGAGTTCGATCGGCAACGCCGAAACGATACCGATGTCTGCCCGGGTGTTGTCGGTTTCGTTGCTTGTCATGCGAAAATCAATTCACGGTCGGAGTTAGACGGGTTCAAGTCCTTCGACCTGTGGTTTGTGCGGGTTGAAGCCGCAAAGAATGATGCCCAGCTCGTACAGCAGGATCAGCGGGAACATCATCAGCAACATGCTCATCGGATCAGCCGGCGTCAGGATCATCGAAAGAAACGCGATGACAAGGATGGCCATGCGACGCTTCTCGCGATAGTCGACGATCTCGAAAACAGAAATTCTTTCGAGAAACAGCATGACCAGTGGCAACTGAAAACTGACTCCAAACATGACCGGCAACATCACTGCAAAGTTGATCCACTCAGACAGCCGAATCTGTGGTTGAACTTCCAGCAGCTTGTTGAAGCCCAGCAGAAATTTAAGCACGAACGGGAACACTGCGTAAAAGCAGAAAACGGCCCCGCCGGTAAACAGCGTCAGGCTCATCGGCAGGTAGAGGTAAACGTACTTCCGCTCGTGAGGGTAAAGGCCCGCCGCGACAAACAACCAGATTTCTCGAAACACCCACGGACTGGCGATCAGCAGGCCGGCGATGAACGCGACCTTGATGTATGTCATGAATGCTTCCTGGACATTCAACGTGACCGCCTGGCTCTGACGCTCGATGACCGCTTCCAGTTGCTGAAACTCGGGAGCTGCAATGCGGATGGTGAACGGCTTTTCGACGACGTCGCTGGATGCTGGTTTCGCCGCCGGGTAACCATCCGGGTTGTACTTGTGCAGTGCCTTCGCGAGTTCTGATGGCATGACGCTGATCTCGATCGTACGGTCGAAGGTGTTGCCGGTATCAATCGACGAAAAGGTCTGAACTGGCGAGTCCGGGTTCTCACCATCTGTTTCAGAATTCTCTGCGGGCTCGGCGAGCCCAACACCTTCCTGAATCCATTGCCAGACGTCGGTCATGGTGACGTCAGCAATGTCGTCTTCGACTTTGATTTTTGAGCCGCCTTCGCCTTCGGCCGCTTTTCGCAGCGCCAAGTCGATTGGCGATCGCACAATCGCCACGATGCGGTCGCCGATAAACAACGCACCGATGACGCAGATCGCCAGACCGATAATGGCTCGAATCAAGTGAGTTCGCAGGCACTCAAGGTGCTCACCGAACGTCATGGTGCTGTCGTCAAAGAGGTCTTTGGACTGGGCCATCAGAACGTACTCTCACGGTTACTGTCAGGCTGTCCGGGACAAAGAGAAAATGCTGCCTGCTCACTTGAAACTCGACGGGGTGACCGCGTGAGAGTCTTTGCAGGGAGCCAGGGCAACAGTCGGCAGGGACAGCCAGTTCAACTGGTCAGGAGTAACCAGACTTCATCCGGAAGTTTTTCTTCTGGATGCCGATACGCGATTCGATGGGCAGGAAGCCTGCCTGAATCAGCAAACGGAAAGATCTGGTATCGAAAGCTGTCCACTCGGTATGCCCGCGAAGAGGCGCAGGACGCGTGAGCGGAGATCAGGAGTGTATCCCTGCCCGAATCGGAGTCAACGATCCACAAACGACAGGAATGACGGGCAACGTAACGAAGTCGTCCTGGTTACCGTCGAGCATGCAAACGGGTTCGCCAGATTCAACTGCGTCAGCAACAATTTCGCCGAATTCAGTACGAGGTTTCTCTAACTGGCTGGCCTGTTGTTGCTGCCTTGTCGATTCGCCTGAGGCGGAGCAGCGGCGGGGGTTCCCGGACGTGCCGCGGCGGCGGGTGGAGGTTGCACGTCTATAGCCGACCGACCGGTGGCAAGTGTCATGTCCGCTGGCTTCGGCCACGCGTTCAGTTTGCCAATCAAACCTGGTGGAAAGGACGCTTTGAACGGCTTCGTACCTGCTGCCTGGAACTGTCGAAAAATCGTCTGGACGATGGGTTTGATATCTTTATGAGCGTCTATGATTGGCTTCTGATTGAGCGTTGAAAGCAGCCCGGCCCCCTTGCGACTGTCAGTTGTCGTTTCCCCTTTGAATTG
The DNA here is from genome assembly GCA_016779365.1 of Planctomycetaceae bacterium. Lineage (GTDB taxonomy): Bacteria > Planctomycetota > Planctomycetia > Planctomycetales > Planctomycetaceae > JABMPE01. The sequence continues at coordinate 5,684 of JADHNX010000121.1, read as the reverse complement.
AGGAACGAATGACAGGTAGATGTCGTTGATCTGAAAGATCGCCGATTCTCCGGAAAGCCGCCCCTGGTTAACTTCAGTCGCAATTTTCTGAGTCAGTTTAACGATCGAATAAGCGATCGGTGCCGCCTGAAGCCCCCCCGGCATCGGGGTTCGCCCCAGCAGGAATGCGGCTCGGGCACGAAGCTGATTTGACCGTCGCGGGTTGGCCAGAATCTTTGCCAGCGCTTCGACGATTAGAGGCTGTTGTTGATTCTGAGCGTCCGGAACACTCGACAGAGCTGTTTCGATCAGTGCTTCGATCAGCCGCTGGTGGTACCAGTCCGAGCCGTTTTCTTGAAGTTCGGCCAGAATCCGCTGCGCGCAGTCAACAGGAATCTTGCTGTTCACCTTGAGTGTCTGCCGCCCTTCGGCCAGTAATCGCCGGGCTCCCAAAGCTGCAAGAATCCGCACAGATTCGGGTTGAGCAATTCCATCCTTCGGGGCTCGGATAACATCCAGCAGTGCTGGCAGGCCATCGATATAAGCCACCGCCGGTTTAAGTCGAACACCGGGCACTTCTGGCGAGATGTTCAACGACCCAATCAGCAGCACGGCGTGCATCCGGACATGAAGATTGCCGTCGAGCAATGTCTTTGCATATTTGACGACTGCCTTACAGGCGAACTTTTTCCCGTCTTCGTACTTAACGTCCACATAGTTGTCGATATATCTGACAATCGACTTGCGAAGATCGGTCAATTCGTCCCGCTTCTCGACCATCGACATCTCATGAACCGCGACGCGAAAACCTTCATCAATGGTTTTCTGCGATTCACCGGTCAGTTTCTTGCCGAGAGCGTCCTGGAAATCCAGCCGCTTTGGCTTCCAAGCGGAGACTTCATCCTCGGTGATCAGCGGATTTTCGATCGACACCTCTGGCGGTATCGGAGGCGGCGGTGCAAAGCCTTTCGGTAAGCCTGTGTCGACAGGCTGTGCGAAGCAGGGACTGACGGAAGACGTTACCAACGTCACCGCAACAGCCAAGCCGAGCCATGCGCGGCAAAGCTGTTTCACAATCCGATTGGTATCGGTAGTTCTTCGCACGAAGCTTTCCTTCAAACGACAGCGATCCGACGAGGTGAAAACGCTGTGCATGTGCGGTTTCTGCCAGAGTGAACCGTCAAACGGTACAGCACCGATTTGCGAATTGCCACTACGAGAAACCTGCCGAATCGGGGCGGAAACCAGAATTAAGTTTTTACGGAAGTCGGACGGCTTCAAAAATGCAACATCGGACAAGCGTCGAGGTTTGCTACGTCCTGGTAACGCTGTTCCGAACACCGACCAGACAGTCTGAGATGTGTCAACGATTGCTGCCTGAAAGTCAGCAGGTGAAGAAACCGTAAGAAGTGCCAATGAATAGTCGGGTAACGTTACCACCCGATAATCTCTGCTTCAAGGAGTTTCCGGCCTGTCACGAGTCAGTCGAAATGACATTCGTCGCATTGTGCCGAAAAGCCTCAAACGCGGACACGGTGGCATTTTTCATCGCCGTCAGGCTGTAGCACTGTCGGACGAGCGAGCTTCCTCGATCAATCAGCTCGTCACGCATCGCTGGATCGGTCACCAGACTGCTCAGCCTGGCGGCGAGATCGTCGACATTTCCAGGTTCGAACAGCAACCCACCTTGAGTCGCGGCGAGCATTTCCGGATAGGCACCATGTGCGGGTTGTACGACCGGGACTCCGCAGGCAAGGGCTTCCAGAACGTAGATTCCTTTTGGTTCCCTATAAGGAGCCGGCACGGAGAGAATGTCGAGACTCTGCAGAAATGCGACTTTGCCGGCCTGATCGTCCGGGCTACCGATGTATTCGAACGCGTCTCCCAGGTCGGCAGCTTCACGCTTCAGTTTCTCGAAGTAGACGACGTCTCGAGTTCCGAGATACCCCCCCGCGACCAGCCTGACGTGCGGATGTCTGGCGCGAACTTTGCGAACGGCCTCGACCAGAACGTGAAGTCCTTTTTCCGGACAAACCCGCGCAAAATATCCAATGCGAAAACTGTCGTCGTCGCGAGGTCGCACACCGGAATTGAATCCCGCGAAGTCAATGCCAAGCGGGATGCGAACGAACTTCTCAGCCGGAAGTCGCAGCATCTCAGACATGTGGTCCCGGTAGTAATCACTGTGGACGAGGAAGCCGTCGAAGTCTGCCGCTCGGTTGCTGATTCGCTCGATCGCTCCCAGACGGTGCTCAGTCGACAGGCCATCGAGAAAAATGTCGTCGCCCTGCAACGTGCAGAAGATCCTGCCGTCAAATTTCTGCCGCAGCGATCGCACCGCTCCGGCGAGCAAGGCGTTGCTGAAGCAGACCACGTCGGGTTTCAAATCGTTGGCGATAAACGAAACCAGTTCGTCAATGTCTCGCCGCTGAGAACCAAGCTCGCCGTCCAGCATGTCCAGCGTCAGTTCGCCGAGTTCTGCGGCGTCGTTGCTCACTCCGAATCGGGTAGCGAATCGAATGAGCGACGGATGATCGACCCACCTCGTCATCCACCGTGGCAGCGTGCGCCAGAGTTTCGATTTATGTTCGAGGTAAACGTTAATCCCGCCGAAAAAGACGCGCCGTGAACTGAGATCTTCTTCATCAACTCGAATAGGCGTGTAAGTCGGAATCAATGTCACGTCGACGCCAGCGTCTCGCAGTGCGCGAGCCCACGTGTTGTCGTGCATGCACGAACCGCAGAACATGCCCGCGCCGCCTGCGGTGACGATTGCGACGTGCATGGCTCAACGTCCGCCTTTCGGTGGGGCTGATTGTTTCGTGTCGTTCTTCGAGTTTTTCTTTTCCTGCTCAGCCAGCAGCAGGTCTAGATGCACGCGACCGACGTGCCACATGTAGCGAGGACCGTAGCCGCCGGCCGGTCCCCACTGATTGGCAGTTGACTCTCGCAGATGCACGATTGCCTCAGCATTGCGACCGTCGACGGTGTGGTTCAGACCGATGTAAAGTTGAGCGTAGAACAATCGCTTCTCGCGTTCGTCTTTGCTGATCTCGGCGTTGTTGATGGCAGCAAGGATTTTCTTCGGAGTCGTGTCGCCTGAGAAGAGTCGATAAACGTCGGGAAACGGTTCCCGGTCGGTCTTGCGATATTTCAGCAAGCCTTCCTTTGCTTTGGCTGGTCCGTAGGCACGGTACTGAGAGAAGTATCGCCAGATGCCGTTTTCGCGATCGATGTCGTCGAACGAGTGGTACGCTTCAAACTGCTCAGCGGCTTCCTTTGCCTGGCCTGCGTAGAAACGAGCGATCCCGCGCCGCCAGTGCGAGTCTCCCTGTGCCGGATCCAGTTCAACCATCTCTTCGTAGTCGGCAACCGACTTGCTGAACTCGCCCAGAAAAAACCAGGCGTCACCTCGTTGCGACAGAACGTTGACTCGGTCTGAACCATCCTTGAGCAGCTTCTGCGTCAGTTCTTCGGCAGCTCGCTGAAGCCCTGCGGTCAGTTCCTGACGGTCTTTGAGCGCAAGTGGATGCCCGTCTGGACCGGACTGGCCAAAGCAAATTCCCGATGTCGAACTCAGCGGAAAAAGCATCGCAAAACCAAATAGAACTGCCGAATTGAACGTCACGATGATGCTCCTTACGTGTCTCGTGATCGGGTGCAGCCCGTCTCGGACAGGTGCTGCGATTTCCTGTGAAACGACCAACGTAACCGCAAAGAATCAGTAATGCGAATCCAGTCGCGTCACCTTTTCCTGGGTAAAACCCGTCACTGAAACACTACCGGCTGTGGTCGTAAAAATAAAAACCACAAGATCGAGGATCTGCTTGTATTGGGGTTGCCTCGCGATACGATCCCGCACGCTTTGGTAGGACAGCGACTGGAAGTTGGTTGTTCTATATCTGACGAAAGAGGATCGTCAGCAAAGCACTGGTCGATCAGGAATGGAGTTTGTATCGACCGCGGATCAAGGAATGGTTCGTACGGCATCGAATGGATTCGTCGCGTCATCGGCTGTGGTGGTGACGTGAGTCGATCTTGTTGTTGCTTTGCAACCCTGCTTGTCGCAGTTCCTTGCTTCGTGAAAGCGTCCCCGCGTGGATTTGTTGTCTGCGCGAGAAGTTTCAGGGAAGACACTCAGGGGTAAGAAAAGTAATGTCGAAGAAACCAATCATCGGAATCAATGGCGATTTTCGCGAAGCTCGTATGGATGCGGGGGCTCTGAGCTGGTTTAACGCCGGCTACTACGACTGCGTGACAGCTTCGAAGATTCAGACGGCTGGAAATAACAAAGCTCGGAATTGTCCCGGCGGTCTTCCCATCATGATTCCGCCATTCGAAGAGGCGGAAGACATCGAAGCGATTGTCGACATGATTGACGGACTGGTTCTCAGTGGCTGCCACCTGGACCTCGATCTGGAACTGGCCGGGCACGATCCCCATCCCGCTTCTCGAACGATGCCTTCTCGCCGCGAGATGTTTGACCGGCGTCTTTGCGAGCTGGTGGTAGAGAGAAAGTTGCCCGTTCTGGCCGTTGGCTCGGGAATGCAACTGATGAATCTGATTTGTGGCGGCACGATTCTGAGACACATTCCGGAAGACTTCGAACAACCTCTTCAGCATCGTGACCCGGTCGAGCCGAACCTGCGACATCTAATCGAAATCGAAGAAGACTCGATGCTGTTCGAGATTTACGGACCGGGCGAAATTCGCGTCAACAGCCAGCATCACATGGCAGTTGGCATGCTGGCTCCCGAATTCCGAGTCTCAGCACGCACTCCCGATGGTGTGACCGAAGCTTTCGAATCAATCGACCCGGACTGGTTCTGTCACGGCGTTCAATGGCACCCTGAAAACGACACGGCCTCGAGACTGGACATGCAATTGTTCGAGGCCTTCGTTCAAGCCTGCGACGATCGTCGGCAGGGAGTCCCATTCGTTCTGCCGTTTCCTGGCGCCCAGAAAGTGGCTGCCTGACGTTGCTCGAACAACGTTGCTTGAGTCCAGACTCGAAGATGTAAAGTCTGGAACATGACACATTACCGACAATCAGAAAGCCTCGCCGGAATTCACATCCGGCGAGGCTTTCATTTTGTATAGCCGGTTGAACACTGTTTACGCATCGAGGAACTTGTATCGTCGGGATTTGCCCTTTTGCGGAGTGTTTCGTTTGCCGCCCTCGCGAGACTGGTTCCTGTTCTGCCTGAAATCTTTACAGGCGACCCGGCATCAGATTTGACCGACAACGCCGACTAAAAATTCACCAGAATTTGTGCCAACTCACAACTTGCCCCGCACGAACTGCACTTTCAGTCGAGACATTCAATAAGGAATAACAGCAAATAACTTCACACACGGTTGCCCTTCTCAGATTTCCCAGACATTACAACCGAGCACGCTCATCCCTTGTGGTCTCGGGAACCCGCAATTCGTATTCTACAGATTCCCTCCGATCCTGTTCTGACCGCATGTTGAATGTCAGGGCCCCATCGTTCGACAGTGCAGAATCGGACCTTGCTGTGACGCTCGAATCGGCGCGGCAGTTCTCCTCCCCAAAAATCCTTCATCCCTGGTCGCCCTGTGAACACTTTTCAGGACAACGTAACAACCGCACTGGACGCTCTGACGGCAGGCCTCCGTCCGTTTGTTTCCTACCAACTGCGTTCTGTACACGGAGATAACTGGCTTGCCGAAGCACGCAAGAG
>JADHNX010000120.1 GCA_016779365.1 Planctomycetaceae bacterium | reverse complement strand
AGAAAGATGCCGAGGCCACCGACAATTTCGCAGACGAGCGTGAAAAACGCTGAAATATCCAAGACGCCACCGCTTCCTGAAAGTGTTAAGGTTGCGTTAAGTAAATGTTAAGATGCGGGATTCTATGGAATCCTGGCTGCACTTCAACGTGGTGGCGATTTCTGAATCAAGTCATGGATATTGCGGGTGGATGTTGCTGCGAGTCTGTGATTTTTTAAAACCACGAAAAGCTGCAGGCACACATTCGTGTTCAGCAGAAGCTGTCAGGCGTCGAAGCGCGGACGGTCGCAGGCTTCCGGGCTTCGTCATCAGTCCGCGTCGATCCACAGAGGAATTCGCAGCGAAAACGTGCTGCCTTTTCCGACTTCGCTCTCGACAGAAATTTCTCCATCGAATGTGGTCGCCATGTGTTTAACGATGGCCAGGCCAAGTCCCGTTCCGCCGATCTCGCGAGTACGTGCCCGGTCAACTCGAAAGAATCGTTCAAAGATTCTTTTTCGGTTTTCACGCGAGATGCCGACGCCGTTGTCGCTAACCTGAATCACGGCATGAGTCTCATCACGCTTCCAGGCAACAGCGACTTGACCGCCCTCAGGAGTGTACTTGAGCCCGTTGCTCAACAGGTTTTCCAGGATCGTTCGAAACGCCCGTTTGTCGGCCGCGACGTTCACGTCGTTCTCGCCACCGTCAATCTTCAGCTTCACTTTTCGAGACTCAGAGAGTGAGGCCAGTTCTTCGACGAGCGATTCCACAACCGACCGAACAGGGACCGACGTTACGTCGAACGCCTGCTCACGCGATTCGATTCGGGCCAGTTGAAGAAGATCTTCGATCAGGGCGTGAAGCCGGCTTCCCTGCTCCTCGATTCGCATCAGAAAACGCCGGGCGAATTCGGGGTCGTCGATCGCTCCGTCGAGCAGAGTTTCGGCTGACGTCTGAATGATCGTCAGCGGAGTTTTGAGTTCGTGGGAAACGTTCGAGGCGAAATCCCGGCGGATATTTTCGAGACGTCGGAGTTCGGTGACGTCGTGAAAAACCAGGACAACACCAGGGCAGGGATCCTGAGCCAGCGGCGTGGCTTCAATTTCGACGATCGTCCCGCTGCGGGGTAACTGACACTCGACAGAACGCTCCAGCCCGGACATTGCCTGTCGCACGACGGTGCACACGGTCTCGTTGCGGACGCATTCCCAGACGGGGCGTCCGATCAGATCCCGGTCACGAAATTCCAGCAGATCGCGAGCCGCCACATTCGCAAAGAGTATGTTCTCGTCGTTGTCGATGGCGACGACCCCTTCGACCATCGATCCGAAAACCGTCGAGAGAAGCTGGCTGCTTTCGCGTAACTCCTGGCTCGTTTTTCGCAACTCGTACATGCGTGCCGAAAGTTCGTGGCTCATTGTGTTGAAGGCTTCAGCCAGTGACCCGAGTTCGTCGCGGCGATCGATGAGAACCGCTTGTTGAAGGTCGCCAGCGGCGATCGCGTTGGCGGCTGTTTTGAGTGTCGTCAGAGGCTGAATGATTCTCCGAAGGATCAGAAACATCGGAGCCAGCGCCAGCAGGCTGACCACCAGAAAGGTGCCGACGACGAGCTGTTTGACGAGATCGATTTCCGCCTCAACAGCGTCCAGTGCGACGGAATTTCGAACGTAACCAACAGGCGCTGCTTCATCACCGACTCGAATCGCGAGATACAACATCGGAATTCCCAGCGTCGGACTGATGCGTTGAGCCATACCCTGGCCCGTTTTTCTGGCCTGAACGACTTCAGAGCGATCGGCGTGGTTCTCCATTGATGTCGGGTCGTGTTCCGAGTCTTCGGCCACGAGGCCTTCGTCAGTGATCAGCGTAACTCGCGTACGGTTCTCGCGAGCAATTTCCTCGACAGCCTCTGTCAGATTAGTGTGGCGATTACGATCAAACGAGCCGTCAAGCAGGCCGACCATCGTCATCGCCGAATCGTGGAGACGGCGAGATTCTTTCTCGTAGGCAATTGCCCGCAGCCGACCGCCAAGGATCGTGACGACTGAAGCAGCCGTCACCACCGACAGGAATGCGAAGACAAAGAATAGCTTCCAGAACAATCGCGAAGAGAGCACAGTTCATTTTCCAGCAGAGGACGCAGGCGACGTCGGACAAAAGGGAATCTGCCGGAAAATGAGGGGCGGCTGATGCGATGTCAACTCGTCGGCTGCCGAGCGACGGACGTTGAGATGCAAAGCGTGCGTCTGAAACGCAACTTTCTCCACGGCGACTGGAACTACGAGATTCAGCCATCGCTAAAAGAAAAAGGCGCGTTGTTTACGGACGAGTTTATAGTTCGGGCAAGTTGCTGAATCACGGTGCGGACAATCCTGAATTGCCAGGAACCTTCTCAGCGAGCTGACTTTGTGTCCGATTCCCAGTTGGCGAGAAGCCTGGCGAGTTCCGTTTTACGTTGCGGTTGGCTTGCTGACTGATCGACTTGTTCGGCGGAATCGTTCTTCAGGTCGAACAGCCACTCTTCGCGGATGCCATTTTCGTGACGCGTGACCAGTTTCCAGTCGTCATGGCGGATGGCTCGCCAAACTCTGTCGTCACGTTTGGCTCGCCAGGCGAGAGTGCGTGGCAAGATCGACTGAGGTTTGGAGAGATGCTGAACGATGTCGAGGCCGTCTGACTTGTAGCCGTCCGGAGTTTTTCCGCGACCCGCGTTGATGAACGAATTCGTCAGGTCCATCGTGATGGCAGGCTGATCGGAAACGACGCCTGCTGGAAGGTGCTTAGGCCAGCGCATCATGCAGGCGGTTCGAATTCCGCCTTCAAAGAGGCCGCTTTTGAATCCTCGGAAGGGGGCGTTACTGCCAGGAACGATTGCTCCGTGGTCGCTGGCGAAAACGACGAGGGTGTTGTCTGTCATCCCGCGTTTGTCGAGAGACTTCAGAATTCGACCGATCTCACGGTCCATGTCTTCAAGCATGGCGACGTAATTCTTTCGTGTTCCCTTCGTCAGTTCTTCCTGAGCAACCATCTTTCCAGAATCGCTTTCCGGCGGCTGAAACGGGAAGTGGGGGACACTTAAGGCGACGTAAAGGAAAAACGGGGACGTCTTTGGCGAGGTCTCGACGAATTGAACCGCTCGATCGGTGATCAGCTCTGTCATGTAGCCTTGTGTTTCGACCGGCTTGCGACCGTCAAAGAAAACATCCAGATCGGAGAACTCACGATGTCGGTAGTAGTCGACGTAGCCGCCGAGGAATCCAAAGAACTGATCGAATCCCTGCTCGTATGGATGATGCTTCGATTCATAGCCAAGGTGCCACTTTCCGAAGACGGCTGTTTGATACCCTGCCATCTTCAGCGATGAAGCGAGGACCGATTGTTTAGCCGGTAGACCGAGGTTGTGTGTTTCACGCAGCCGAATGGCGTCGTCATAGCGGCCGACGTTGCCCGTGCCGATCGCACATTCCATGCCTCCAGTTCGTTGCGGATACTGCCCCGTCATCAGCGCGGTTCGAGTTGGCGTGCATTCCGCGCCAGCCGCGTAGTAACTCGTCAGTCGAACTCCCTGCGTGGCGAAGCGGTCGAGGTTTGGAGTCCTGACATCTTTCGCTCCGTAAGCAGGCAGGTCACCGTAGCCCATATCATCCACCAGAATCATGACGATGTTGGGACGAGTGGTTGGCTCGGCGGAAACTGCATTCAAAAACGACATTGACACTGCTGCCGCCGCCAATGTTGAAAGGGCGAGCATGGCGATCTTGTGAAACCGGCCACTCTGAATTTCTCGACAACAACCGGTCTTCGTCACGGTGAGGAAACGAAACACGATGAACTCCTTGTAAAGCTTTACGGTCCCGGAAAGCGGGGCGCCTTACGATCGCCCACTGAAAACGACGATCTGTGCTGAGTTTCCAGACGGCACATTTCTCCAGGAACTGCTTTTTGAATTCGCCAGGATTCTGCATTCAAATATCTGATGACTTCTCTTTCGAAGTTATCAAGGGCTTCGACGTGCCGGTACATGCTGAGTCGTAACGGCATGATTTCGTCGAAGGATTCCGATGTCGTCCACTCATGCTTGAGCGACTCTCTGAGTTCTGCCTGTACCCGATGCACGACTTGCGTGTAGCCTGGCACTCACAAGGTCGTTAGTTTTCAACGTCCAGATGTGGCTGCTTGTTTTACGCACTGGGCTCCGTTTCTGGTTTCAGTGAAGGTCTGTTACAACTGAGAGCGGTCTGAAACGAGCGGGCGACCGTGATGGGGCGTCCCAAAGGGAAACGATCAAGTCGATCACGGTTTTTTGTCGAGGCAGTGGAGATTCGAATGTACGAGTCGATGCGGAAAGTTGACCTGTTGAGAGCTGCCTGTTGCGTGGCGGGGGCTGACGGCGATACGTCCGATCCTGAGCGTCGAGCCCTTCAAACACTGGCGGACAGGGCCGGGATTGGAACGGCCTCACTTCAAGCGATGATCGACCTTGCAGAATCCGATGACAAATTTCTTGATTCGCAATTTCGTATTACTGTGGAGAAACCGCAGGAAACACTGAAAGTTCTGTTTAAGGTTGCCATCATTGATGGCCGCTTAGGTAGAGACGAAGCGATCGTCCTGAAGCGACTCGCGAAGCTGGTCGGCGTCGAGTCTGAGCAGTTTGACGCCTGGCTGAAGCAGTCCATCGACCAGGCGAAGAAGAAGGCACTATAGCGAGAACGTGGTTCGAGGCTGAATCCGGTGCCATTCGACTTCGCCCTGTTTCGACTGGCCAGCCAGAATTGATCCAGCCAGCCGTTCGGAGCGGATTCCGGCTCGGGCGGCGGCGTCCTCGCACACACCGCCCTGCGCATTGTTGCCGGGCTCCGTCGATACGGGCCTGCCCGGGCTCTTCTGGCTAAACCAGTTCGTCGATGACCTGGCGGTTGTCGACAAGGTATTGAGGACGACCATTGGGGTCGGTCAGAACGACGGCGTTTGGGTCGATGCCCAGCTGCTGGTAGACCGTGGCAAAAACCTGCTGGATGTGGACGGGACGATCCTGAGCAACTTCGCCGAGACGATTGGTCGAGCCGATGAACTGCCCATGCTTCATGCCGCCGCCAGCCAGGAAGAACGATGCGGCGCGGGGCCAGTGGTCGCGACCAGCGTTTCCGTTGATGCGGGGCGTTCGCCCGAACTCGCCCGACATCATGATGATCGTGTCGTCGAGGCGGCCGCGAATTTCCAGGTCCTCAATCAGAGCACTCATGGCACGGTCAATGTTTGGCAGCTTCTTGCTGAGCGAATCGAAGTTCTTACTGTGAGTGTCCCAGCCGCCGATGGTGAATGAGACGCAGCGGGCGCCGGCTTCGATCAGGCGACGAGACAGGACGAACTTTGAAGCGTCCCGATCGGCTGGCATTCCGTAACGTTGCAGACGTCGGGGATCTTCCTGACTGGTGTCGAGTGCTCGGGCGACGTCACCGGACGTGATCAGGGAAACGGCTCGTTCGGTGAAGCTGTCCAGCGCGTTCATCATTCCTGAGCCGTCAATGTCTCGACGCAGCGTGTCGAACCCGCTAAGCAGTTCCTGGCGGTTACCGAGGCGGGATCGGGAGACGTCGCGATTCAGGGTGAGGTTGGCTTTACCGGTACCGTCAGGGCGATAACCCGCGAAGACCTGCCCGAGAAAACCGGGGCGTGTCCCACCTGAAAGGTCGACGAATGTTGGAGCTGAGCCGGTACTGGTGACCTGTGCCGGGCCGAACACCTTTGACATGACTGAGCCGACGCTGGGGCGACCACCGAGTGATTCAAGCGACTTCAATGGCCAGCCGGTGTCGGACTGCGCGTTTGAGTGTTCGTTGTTCATGCCAGTGATCGAGCGGATGGCCGTGATTCGGTCAGCCATTCCAGCGAGAATCGGCATGTGCTCGCAGATGTCGAAGCCAGGCACTTTGGTCGCGATCGGACGGAACTCCCCGCGGAATTCTTTCGGAGCGTTGGGCTTCAGATCGAACATATCCATGTGCGATGGGCCGCCGCTCAGGATGATGTTGATAATCGACTTGCCGGTCGCGTTGCTGCCTGCCTGCGACTCCGCTTTCAGCAGGCCAGGCAATGTCAAACCACCAGCGGTCAGGGCTCCGATCCGCAGAAAATCTCGTCGAGCCATACCGTCGCAATGTGTGTAGTTCTGTCCGGTCCAGTCAAACATGATTTTACCTCACCTGCGGTTAAGTTCTGTCGGAGACTCAGGTTCCATCTGAATTGGAGGCAGAAGCTACCAGACCCATCAAAGAATGTCTATCGGAAGATCGGCACTGGAAGGGATTGGGGTTTAACGGCGGTCGGCGGAGATAGCGAAAGCCACGGATCGGCACTGATGCACAATGATGTTTGGGACGCTTGGAGAGATCATCCAGGTAGATCCATGCGGTTGAGAGGCTCCTTGATTCTGTTTGGCTGGTTCGAGAATCCTCGAACGATCTGGTTGCGTGGCGAGAAACGGCCTGCAGCCCGTCCATCATTGCAGTGGTATGGCTGAGGTCTCGATCATCGTGAAGCCCGCCGAATCAACGCGAGATTGCGTCGTTCAGGCAGAATTTAAGGGCCGTTGACCATGTTTACACGAGGCAATACCATCCGGGCCGATGACGACTTAAGTCAAATACAGTCATACAGTTCGCTGCACATAACAGCCGCCGGTTCGCCCGCACTCAGGGAGGGGCTGCAGACGGGCGATCGCAATTCAGTCGCAGGCCAATCCGCTGCGGTCTGTCTGGCGACCGATCCACATGCTGATCCCACGGCATCGTCGCAAGACACTGCTCAAGCTGTGCCGCGATCGTCAAATACGATTCCTCAGGATCGAACTATGGACACGCTTCAGAAGCTTGGTGATTCCGTTGGCAAAATCGGTGACCTCTTCACCGCTGTTACTTCGACGGTCGAACGCAGCATCACCGGGATGTTTGGTTCGTCGAACGAGCGACGTGTTAAAAACATCGGATTCGTTCGTGAGAAGAACGGCGAATCAAAGGTCATTCCGGGGTCGCTGATCGATCAGATCGGGAAACTGGAATCGAAGTATCAGGCTCTCAGCGAGGACGAACTTCGTCAGACGTCGGCCAGACTTCGCGCGAGACTCGATGCCGGTGAGACGCTCGACGACATCCTGCCCGACGCCTTCGCCGCAGCACGCGAGGCCGGCTTTCGTTACCTGAAGATGCGGCACTACGACGTGCAGCTGGTCGGGGGGATCGTTCTGCACCGTGGCATGATTGCGGAAATGACGACAGGTGAAGGTAAGACGTTGGTCGCGACGTTGCCGACGTATCTCAACGCGCTGGCTGGCAAGGTTCACGTCATCACCGTGAATGATTATCTCGCCCGGCGTGACATGGAGTGGATGGCTCCTCTTTATATGGGGCTTGGGCTGACCGTAGGAGCCATTCAGGCAAACATGCACCCCGAAGAGCGGCGAAAAGTTTACGCCTGCGACATTACTTACGGGACGAATAACGAATTCGGTTTCGACTACCTGCGTGACAACATGAAGCCGACTCGCGAGCTGCAGGCTCAGGGGCCGTTGCAATTTGCTTTGATCGACGAAATCGACAACATCCTGATCGACGAAGCGCGAACGCCGCTGATCATTTCCGGGCCGGCGCACGACGATACGACGAAGTATCCGAAGGCGGACCAGATCGCTCGGAAACTGAAGCCCGATCTGCACTACGAAGTCAAAGAGAAAGAGCACACCTGTCACTTGACCGACGAAGGAATTCGTTACGCCGAAGAGCTGGCCGGGGTTGAGAGTTTCTACACGGCTGGCAACATGCACTGGCCGCACCTGATTGATAACTCTCTGAAGGCTCATCACCTTTACAAGCGGGACGTCAGCTACGTCGTGGAGAACGGCGATGTTGTCATCATCGACGAATTTACCGGGCGAAAGATGACCGGTCGTCAATGGAGCGACGGGCTTCACCAGGCGGTTGAAGCGAAAGAAGGCGTGCGGATCAAGCAGGAAACGCAGACGCTGGCGACGATCACACTGCAGAACTTCTTCAGACTGTACGACAAGCTGGCCGGGATGACCGGAACGGCGATGACCGAGGCTGACGAGTTTCTGAAAATCTACGGTCTGGATGTGATCAGCGTGCCGACGAACCGTCCGATGCAGAGGATTAACCATACAGACGTCATTTACCGAAGCGAACGAGAAAAGTGGAACGCGGTTATCGATGAAATCCGTGAAGTTCACGCGACTGGCCGACCGGTACTGGTTGGCACGGTTTCGATTGAGAAATCTGAACATGTCAGCGGCCTGCTCAAAAAGTACGGCATTCAGCACAGCCTGTTGAACGCGAAGTTTCATGAGCGTGAGGCGGAAATTGTGGCTCAGGCCGGGCGTCTGGGGGCAGTGACACTTTCGACAAATATGGCTGGTCGAGGAACGGACATCGTTCTCGGTGGAAACCCGGAACATCTTGCGTGGGAAGAGCTGAGCAAAATTCACGCGTCTCGTCTTGACGTTTCCAAAGCCGAGTGGGACGAGGTCACCGAGCGGATCGCGCAGCGGGAAGGCATGAAAGAGGAAGCCCGCAAGGTTGCCGCACTGGGCGGGCTGCATGTTGTCGGCACCGAACGTCACGACTCCCGGCGAATCGATCTTCAGTTGCGAGGACGTTCCGGTCGTCAGGGAGATCCGGGTTCCAGTCGATTCTTCGTGTCGCTGGAAGACGACCTCATGCGAATTTTCATGGGAGACTGGGTTAAAACGCTGCTGACAAATCTCGGCATGCAGGAAGGTGAAGCCATCGAAAGCGGCATGGTTTCACGGCGAATTGAAGCGGCTCAGAAGAAGGTTGAAGAACGCCACTTCGAAACTCGTAAGCACCTCCTGGAATACGACGAGGTGATGGACGAGCAACGGAAACGCGTCTACACGTATCGGCAGCGGATTCTTGATGGCGGGATCTGCCGGGATCTCGTGCTGGAGATGATCGATCGTCAGGTTGAGCAATTCACCGAGCAGGTTCTGCACCGGATGTATCGCTGGCGGACGATTTGCGACTGGTGTGCAACGGTCATTCATCTCGAAATTACGCCGGACGAAATCCGCGATATGGAACGCGACCTGTTGATGCAGTTTGTCGTCGAAGAAGCCAAGCGTCAGGCCGACGAGACAATCGCTGAAAGTCTGGAAGAGAATCTGCCTGAACTGGAAGACGAAGCCGAGTGGAACTGGCAGGCTCAGTCTCGCTGGATCAACTCGATGTTTGGCTTGAACACGAATGATCGTGAGCTGAAGAAGGTTGGTCGGCGAGACCTGCACGTTCACGTTTACAACCGCGCGTGCGAAGCGATCGACCGGTACGACCTCACTCCGCTGGAAACGTTTCATCGCGAAGACTGGGGAGCCGTGTCGCTCGCAAGCTGGCTCTATCAGCAGTACACGTTGCAGATCGATCCATCCGATCTGGAAGGTCTGGAGCCGGAAGCCGCGATTGCCGTCATCAATCAGCGTGTTCGCGACATGTATCGCGAAAAGGAAGTTCGTTTTCCGGTAACCGTCGGGTTTAACGGCTTCACTGTGCGTGACGGTGGCGGAGAGCGGCTGGATCGCGACGGACTGGTTCGCTGGGCAAACAGCCGGTTTGAAATTCGCCTTGCAGAAGATGATCTGGGCAGTATCGCCAATCTCGAAAAGACATTGCTCGACGCCAGCCGAAAATTTCTCGAACGTGGCAACATGCTGGACGAAATCGAACGACAGCTTGATGCCGTTTATGGGCCGGTCGGCGAAGATGTTGCGGAAGAAGTGCGAGTGGCCAATCCCGACAAAGTTGCGGGACTGGTCAACTGGTCGAATTCAACGCTCAAGTCAAAGTTCACCGAGGGGGAATTCGCCCGACTGACTCGAAAAGTCGCCGAGGAGCGAATCCTGGAAGCGCACTCGTGGCGGTTCCGCCCGGAACTTCATCAGACGGAACGGTCGGTGATTCTGGAAATTCTCGACACCGCCTGGAAAAACCATCTTTACGACATGGACCGGCTGCGCTCGGCTGTTGGTCTGGTCGGTTACGCCCAGAAGGATCCGAAGGTCGAATACCGACGCGAAGGTATGAAGTCCTTCGGCGAAATGTGGGACACGATCGGAACGCAGGTG
>JADHNX010000119.1 GCA_016779365.1 Planctomycetaceae bacterium | reverse complement strand
AACGTGCTGCCGCAGTCGCGTCGAAGTCCAACATGCACTCCAATTCGCGGCAGACGTTCTTCGAACGTTGTGAATCTGGCTCCGAGTTCTGACGACTCGTCAATTCGGCTGAACGCGACTCGGTGAGGAATTGAGGCACCATCGTATTTTGCGATGACAGGAACCGGTCCGGCGGGCAGTCTGACGGCGAGAAAGGCCGGCTGCTGAAGTATTCCTGCAAAATGACTCTCGCCGATTTGCAGACGTAACGTCTTCGGCTTCTCGGGAGGTGGCGGCTGAACGAACTTGCGACCGGGTTCAACCAGAGCCTGAATCTCTGCGATGCCTAACGCGCGGCGGAAGAAGTGAACTTCGTCGATCTCGCCTTTGAACTGCTGCGCATCCTGAATACGACCGATGTAGAGATTGATGTTCTGGTTGTCGAGGTTTGTCGGCGCGATGCTCCCTGCGGCGACTTTGTAGCCATTCACGAATAGCTCCGTCTGTTTCGTTCCTCGACGAACGACCGCCGCCACGTGTTGCCACTTGTTCTTGCGGATGATGCCTGGTCGCGTCGCGACGGTTCCGTTCGATTGATTCGCCGGGCTGACCGTTTCGATTCGCAGTACGCCCTGATTGTTGGGCATGTCGAAGTACCAGCCGTGAGTCCAGCTGTATTTTCCGAGGCAGAAGATGCCTCCCTGCCGAAGTTCGTGAGGGCGAATCCAGGCCGCCACGGAGAAGTCTCCCTCGCCGACATTCATCGACTCGTCTCGGGGAATCACGACCGAGTCGCCGTCTCCGTCGAGCGAAATCGCCTGACCGAACGGCGAGTCCACGAACTTCGTGTCACCCTCCAGGCGACCGGTCAGCTCTTTTCGTTCTGATTGCGCGGTTGTGTTTCCGTTGAGCGGCCAGGCTCCGACCAGCTCTTCAGTCAGCTTCGATCCATCCGGCTGAACGGTTTCTTCTGAAGGAGCTTCCAGATGAACATCGACCTGATAAATGCCGGCCTGTTTAACCGGCAATGTCTGTTGTGTCGCCAGGTTGCGAACCGTCAACGAATCTTCCGCAGACGCTTTCGTTGCTGATGCCGTTCCGGGATCGAGCAATAGCCCGTCGTTATATCTGGCCGCTTTAACCGTCACGCGAAATTGTCCGTGGTCCGGCAGCTCTCGCAGAGAAATCTTGAAGTTGGCTTGCGGGCCGTACGTGCTTTCAACCTGAAAGAGTTCGGCACTCGGAATCGCAGGCCGCAGCAGCAATCCTTCCGGGACGGTCTGATAGGCCAGCCCTTTGGGATATCCCGGCTTGCCCCGCATGCAGGCGAAGACGGAGTGATAAATACTGTCGTATTCTCTCCAGCCTCGGACTGTTGAGTTACCGGCGTAGCCCTCGTTGAAGCGGTACTTTGTCTTCATGAAGAACGGATCAAAGTCGAACGGCTTCTGAGCCGTCAGTTGAGTTACCACGAAATCCTGATTCGGCAGCAGGTGATTCAACGCGCCAAGAATGAGCGGTTCGGGATACGGTTCCGGATTGATGCCAGCTCCAAGGTCCATGCGGAAATTCTGGATCGAAGGCTTCGAGTTCACGTCGACGATGCACCGATTCAAAGCATTTTCGGCGACCTCGAAGTAGGCCTCGATCAGCAGCGGCGATAGCTCCATCGTCTGACCGTTGTTGAGGAAGCCGTCCTTTGAAACTCCGTCTGCTGGCAGGATGTCAGCAACGTTGTCTTCGAGGCCGAGCAGATCTCGCAGTGTGTTTCGATACTGAGCAACCGTCAGTCGCCGCACGGAACCATTCTTTGCCGTGTTGCGGGACCGAACTTCGATCAACGCCTGCCTGATCCAGTCGATGAGCAGCTTCCGTTCCTCGGCGGTTGGCTGAGGTTCGTCTTCCGGCGGCATCGCCTCATCGTCGAGTTGCTTCAGGATGTCCTTCCAGAGGAACAGGTGGCGATCCTCCAGCGAACCGTCCAGTTGATCGACTCGGATTCCCGACGTCATCTTGTCGACGTTGTGGCAACGCTGGCAGTATTTCTGAACGAGCGGCTGAATGTCTGTTCTGAATGTCGCTGGCTCTGCCGCTTTGAGGCAGCTTCCGTAGAGCAGGACCATGAAAGATGAATACAGGATGATCGGCTTCATGCTGGTGCCTGAAGGTTGAGCGTTCTGCGGTTTGATGATCTATCGAAACTGTTTCGCAGTTCTAAATGATACTCCACCGATGAACCAGCAAACATCGGCATGCACAGCCTCATGGATTCTTCATTTCGACGAGAAGTGCGTGTCTTGTCGGTATTCAGAGCCCATGCATAATGAAGGAGGTGCAAAGTAAGGATCGAGCTGCAAATCGCCTTGCCATGAGCCAGTTTCGGGTTTACTTCACCGGAACTTCCTGCGGTGCTGAAGCCTGTTCCAGGAGTCGTTTGCACTCAGCAATCCAGCGTTTTGATGTCTGTTGCCAGGCGGGATAATTCGAGCGGACTTCGTCACACTTTTCGAGGAGTACTAACGCTTCGTTGAAACTCTTCTGCTGCATGAGAGCACGACCAGCGATGCCGTAGCCGTCTGGATGGTCGGGCATCATTTCGATGAGGCGGCGACCGGATTTGAGCGCTTCGTCGGAGCGTTCCAGCGTCAGCAACGCGTTTCCGAGACTGGCCCACGTCGGTCCGTAATCGTCTTCGATTTCGCAGGCCCTCTGGAAGGCTTCACAGGCGTTTTCTGGCTCGTCGACTTTCTGCAGGGCAATCCCCATCATCCGCCAGATTCCAGCGGCATCGGGACGCAGTGCCAGAGCTCGCGAGTACATGCGGATCGCCTCCTGCCAGCGTTTCTGGTGCGAAAGACTGTAACCGTAGTCGAAATTCAGCATGACGTCTGACGGGTGGCGACGCAGAGTATTGCGGATCAGTTGATCGGCCTCGTCCGCCATACCGGCCATTCCGTAAACCGACGATAACCACGACAGCGTTCTCGGCGACACGATTGTCAGGTCGAAGTCTCTGATCAGCTCATCAATCTGCTCGCGCGCTACCGGTTTGGCGGCGTAGATCAACTGACGGATCCCCGTTCTCAGCGGATCGTTATCGGCCTTATAGATGGCCTGCGCCCAAGGCTCCAACGCATCCTGCGAACCGTCCGGTCCGCCGATGTACGCCTTCGTGCCAATCCACAATTCGAGTATGTCAGCAAATCTGACGGCGAATCGATGATCGCGAATTTTTAACGCGACATTCATCGGCTCGTCGTTGTCGAGATCTATGCCGTTGTCGGCAAGAATCGCGGCCAGTTGGCGTTCCATATTCCGCCAGCTTTGTTTATCCGGATGAGATGCCGAAGTGATCAGGACGTTTTCAAGACGCTCGGCAATATCCCGTTCAGTCCGTGCTTCCCCGGCCTTTGCGATTAGAGATTCAGCTCGTTCTCTGACCTCGTTCAAGACCGAGCCTTCGGCAAGCAGGTCATTGATTCTTTGAACGCTCGCGTCGACGGCTTTCCATTCGGACATGTTGCCGACTGGTGAGTTGATCGCCTGCCCGAGAGTCAGTGAGGTTGCTTCGATCGCCGCTGAAGCGCGTCCTGAGCGGGCGTTGATCTGATCCTGCATCACTCGATGGGATTCGGAAAAGGACCACGCAGCAGAGACGGCCAGCGCGACGACGACGATTGACGTCATCGACTGCCAGGAATTCCGTCTCAAAAACTTCCGAATACGGTCGGTGACACGCGGCGGTCTCGCATGGATCGGCAGGTCATCCAGGTGACGTCTCACATCGTCGGCGAGTTCCTGCGCCGTTGCGTATCGTCCAGCTCTGTCTTTCTGCAGAGTCTTGAGCACGATCCAGTCTAGGTCACCACGGATGAGCGATCGCAATTTTCCGGGATCGACACAGCGATGTGCGGCGACGGTGCCGATCTCCTGACTTTCGCTCAGCTTGAGGCTTGGCAGTGGCGGTTCTTCTTCGCGAATCAGACGCAGGATTTCTTCAAACGCCGCCGAGCGAAGGCTCTGTTTGTTGAGCGGTGTTTCGCCGGTGAGCAGTTCGTAAAGAACGATACCCAACGAGTAGATGTCACTTCGAGTATCAACATCGAGCTGGTTTCGTTTTGCCTGTTCAGGGCTCATGTATTCAAGAGTGCCAACAATCTGGCCCAACTGCGTGAACAGAGTCTTCTCTGTGAGCTGTTGGTTCGTTGCTTTGGCGACGCCAAAGTCGATGACTTTGGGGACGGCCTGGTTGTCGTGATCGGCGACCAGGATGTTTCCAGGTTTCAGGTCGCGATGAATGATGCCTTTCTGGTGAGCGTGCTGAACCGCGTGGCAGACCGTTGCAAACAGCTTCAGCCTTTCGCGAGTCGTCAGGTTGCGCTGGTCGCAGTAATTCGTCAGCGGAAGACCATTAACCAGTTCCATGACGAAATACGGTCGACCGTGTTCTGTCGTGCCGGCGTCAAAAACTCTGGCAATGTTCGGATGGTCCATCATTGCCAACGCCTGCCGCTCGGCTTCGAATCGAGCGATGACTTCGCGGGTGTCGACTCCTGGCTTGACGATTTTCAAAGCGACGCGACGTTTGATCGGCTCAGTCTGTTCTGCCAGAAAGACGATGCCCATGCCGCCTTCGCCAATCTGTTGAAGAAGTTTGTAGGGGCCGATGGTCTTTCCTGCTCGCTCAACTTCGATGAGTATCGTTTCACTCAGTTCTCCGCCGATGAAGCGCTCGGCTGGAGCATCGAGAAACGAATCCGGATTCGCGTGAGCGAGTAACAAAGCATCGACACGCTGGCGAAGCTGGGCGTCGTCGCCACAGGCCTGGGCTAGAAACTGTTCACGCTCTGCCCCCTCCGATTTTTCGAGGGCCTGCTCAAAGATTGTCGATTCGTTCATTTTACCGCCTCTGTCGAACTCGTGTGCGACGTCATCGCCTGACGTTCTGTCACCAATGCGAAAACGCTGCGGCACTTCTATCAGCAAATCGAAAAAATTTCGAAAAAGACCTTCACGAAGCACGTCGCAGGAAAGCTCTGAGAGTGGGGCACGGAGATGGCGATCCTGCACCGGGGGCTGAATAGTTTTTCAACTCAGGCTTCAGCGTTCATTTCGGTCTGCAGCCATGCTCGTGAGTACGCCCAGTATCGATCCGCAGTTGCCGTTGAGATTCCAAGTAGCTCGGCGGATTCTTTGATCGAGCATCCAGCGAAGTATCGCAGCTTGACGAGTTCAGCTTTCGCAGCGTCGACGTCAGCCAGTTTCGACAGAGCATCGCTCAACTCGATCAGTCGCTTGTCGTCGGGTGAATCCTCAAGGGACTCGAAATTAAAGTCGGCGAGTTTGTGACCACCGCCGT
This sequence comes from Planctomycetaceae bacterium, assembly GCA_016779365.1. GTDB lineage: Bacteria > Planctomycetota > Planctomycetia > Planctomycetales > Planctomycetaceae > JABMPE01. The sequence continues at coordinate 4,803 of JADHNX010000119.1, read as the reverse complement.
GCTTTGCCGCGAGTTTGCGTCGAGCGTTATCGATCAGAATGCGTCGCATTGCTTCGGCGGCTGCACCAAAGAAGTGCCCGCGTGACTCCCAGTCGTTTTTGTTTCCGGCAAGCCGAATCCATGCTTCGTGAACAAGCCCTGTCGGCGAGAGTGTTTGCCCCGGATTTTCCGCCGCCATTCGGTCTGTGGCCAGCTGCCGAAGCTCGTCATAAAGGACGGGCAGCAGTTGTGCGGCAGCGTTCTTGCTTTCGTTGTTAAGAATTCGCGTCACGTCTTTCATGTGGAGCGTTCTTCTGAGAGCTGTCGATCGGTGTCAGAGGATTTCTTTGATGACATTGCCTTCGAGGAAGGTCAGGCGTTCGTTGCGGCCCTGGTGACGGTAAGTCAGTTCGTGCTGGTCGAGGCCTAACTGATGCAGCATCGTCGCGTGAATGTCGCGGAAGTGGTGTGGCGATTCGACAGCTCGAAGGCCGATGTCGTCGGTGGCTCCAACGACGGTCCCCCCCTTGACGCCTCCTCCGGCCATGAACATCGAGAACCCAAGATTGTGATGGTCGCGACCATTGCCTTGAGCTTCCGGAGAACGTCCGAATTCTCCGCCCCATAAAACGAGAGTCTCGTCAAGCAGGCCGCGACGTTTCAGATCCTTCAACAAAGCGGCGACAGGCTGATCGGTTTCGGAGGCTTTGCGAAGATGATTTTCTTCGATGTCGCCGTGAGCGTCCCACTGCATATTTCCAGGACCGCCGCCCGAGACAACGCAGACGAATCGGACTCCGTTTTCAACCAGCCGCCGGGCCATCAGACAGCGCCGCCCGTAATCGTCAGTCGGTTGCTGGCCGACTCCGTAGAGATCCAGCGTCTCTTTGGATTCCTGTCGAAGGTCGAAAATTTCAGGCGCACGAGTCTGCATCTGAAAGGCCAGTTCGTACGACTTCAGCCGAGCTTCCAACTCGTCGTCGCCGGTTTGCAGAGTTGCCTCGTTCAGATCTCGGACGAGCCGCAATGTACGCTGGCGTTGTTGCAGATTGACGTGCGATGGCAGGTCGAGATTAAGGACTGGATTTTTTCCCGGTCGAAACATCGTCGGCTGGTAGGCAGCCGGCAGAAAACCGTTCATGTACATCGGCTGGCCGGCTTCCAGTGCGCCCAGCGGATCGGGCATCACGACATAGGCGGGCAGCGATTCCGTTTCTGCTCCCAGCCCGTACAGCCCCCACGAGCCCATGCTCGGAAAACCCGGCACCGTCCGTCCGGAAAACAACTCGTACTGCGCCGCCGAATGAACCACCTGATCGCCGAAACACGACCGCAGCACCGCAATATCGTCGATGCACGAGCTGATATGTGGAAACAGGTCGGAGACTTCGATGCCGCTTTCGCCGAACTTCCGAAACGAACGTTTGGAACCAAGCAGCTTTGCATCGTTCTTGATGAACTGATACTTCGCTTCGCCGAACTCCTTTGGGCGTGGCTGACCGTGGAGCTTATTAAGAAGCGGCTTATGATCGAACGTCTCTAACTGACTTGGTCCTCCGGCCATGAAGAGGAAAATTACGTTGCGGGCTTTCGGCTGAAGAGGTGGCTGCCTGGCTCTCAGCGGGCCTGAATTCGCAGCCCGTGCCGCTTCATCCTGAAGCAGCGATGCGAGGGCAACGCCGCCGAATCCGCAGAACGCACCACGCATGAATCCGCGTCTGCTCAGATTGGCAGTCGCCGGTGGATTATCGTTGCGGGTTGTCGGATGCTCGTTACCGGACATAAATGAATCCGTTGAGATTGAAGATGGCCAGAGCGAATTCTGACAGCGGCTCTTCGTGCAGAAACTCGATCGACAGCTGTCGTTCTCGGTCGGTCGGCAAACGCCCGAACGCGAGTTCGTAAGCTCGGTCGACAATGCGTTCTGGCTGGTCGCCGCACTCAACTGTCAGCCTGTTTGCAAATGCGGTAGCCATTTCGTTCGAGAAATCTCCGTTGAGCAGTTCCAGTGCCTGCGGCGCGTGCACGCTGGTTTCGCGGATCGAGCAACTGCTTTGCAGAGTCGGAGCGTCGAATGCTTCCATGAAAGGTAAGCGAAGATTGCGCTTGGCAATCAGATAAACCGAACGCCGATCGTGTTCTGTCGTGTCCTGAGAAACGACCCATTGCGTCGGGTTGTAAAGCAGATTGACGAGTTCCCGGTCAACCGGCACCATCACGCTGGGGCCGTGAAGTCGCCGATTGATCCGACCGGAAACATCCAGCATGGCGTCGCGGATTTCCTCAGCCGAAAGTCGGCGGCGATTCATGCGCCAGCAAAGGCGGTTCTCTGGATCGGACTCCGCGATTTCTTGCGACGCTGGATGGTCGCTGCTTTGCTGGTACGTGCTGCTGAGCAGGATCTGTCGATGAAGCGTCTTCCACCGCCAGTTGTTTTCGATCAGGGAGTGCGCCAGCCAGTCGAGCAGTTCCGGATGGCTGGGCCGGTTGCCATGTGTGCCGAAGTCGTTGGTCGTTTTGACCAGACCTGTTCCAAAGTGATGCTGCCACAACCGGTTGACAATGACACGAGCGGTCAACGGGTGATCGGCATTCGTGATCCATCGGGCGAGTTCGGTGCGCGGTCGTGGCACGTCGGCTGCCAGTTCGGGTTCAGAGTCCGGCACGAGGATGCTCAGTGGTCGAGGGCCGACCGCGACACCTTTGTGTTCCCAGACACCTCGCCGCAGCACGTGCATCGCCGTGCGTTTTTCAAAGTCGTTGCGGATGCTGGGGATCGTCGACGGGTGCGGTGGCAAGGTGTACGCGACTTCGAAGAGCTGGTTTTCCAGTTCAACTTTCCTCGCACCCGTGGCCGCGTTGACCTCGGTTTTCAGCTGCTTGATTCTGGCGTGGATCTCTTTCGACTGTTCTTCCCAGGCCAGCATCTCTTCACGAGGTGCCAGCAGCACGTTGTGTTCTTTGGTCGCCGCAAAGTAGGCCTGCAGTCGGTAATAGTCTTTCTGAGTAATCGGTTCGAGCTTGTGGTTGTGGCAGCGGGCGCAGCCAACGGTCAGTCCCAGAAAGGCCTCGCCGATGATGTTGGCTCGTTCGGTCAGCACTTCGTTTCGGCTGAGTGCGATGTCCGGATTGCCGGCGTTTCTGCGGACCGCTCCCAGCCGATGAAGTACGACCGCGGTCGAGAGTTGAGGATCGTCCGAAGCGATTTCGTCGCCCGCGATCTGCTCCGTCACGAACTGGTCGAAAGGCTTGTCATCGTTTAGCGAGTCGATGACGTAATCTCGAAACCGCCACGCGTCGGGAAGGTGCCGGTCGTACTCAAAACCTTCGGTCTCTGCGAACCGGACAACGTCGAGCCAGTGCTGCGCCCACCGCTCGCCATAGTGCGGGCTGGCCAGAAGTCGATCGACCAGTTTCTCGTAAGCATCCGCCGACTCATCTGATACAAAGGCGGCGATGTCTTCAGGCTGCGGCGGCAGTCCGAGCAGGTCGAAGTGAACTCGCCGAATCAACTCTTCACGACTGGCTGCCGGGGCAGGTTGCCAATCCTGCCGTTCCAGCTTCGCGAGGATGAACGCGTCGACGGGAGTCCGCAGCCAGTCGGTATTTGAGACACGAGGCGGGGATGATTTTCGGACCGGCTGAAACGCCCAGTGGTTCCGAGCTTCGTCGCTGAAAGACGCTCTGTCACTCGTGAGATGATTATCTTCGAGCGGCGGCTCTGTCTTTCCAGCGATGGCCGCGCCGGTCGCGATCCACCGCCGCAGAGTTTCGATTTCGTTGGCCGCCAGCCGAGGTTCGTCCTCCGGCGGCATCAGTTCTTCGTCGATCATCTCAATCAGCAGACTTTGTTTCGGCTGCCCCGAGACAATCGCCGCCCCACTATCCCCACCACTCAACAGCGAAAATCGCCGCCGCACATCAAGCCCGGCTTCCCGCTTCTCGCCACCGTGACATTTCAGACAGTGCGTTGCAAGAATCGGCGCAACATCCTTCTCAAACGTCAGTTGAGCCTTTTCGTTACGCACGTCTTCCGCAACGACAGACGTGCTGAACCACGCCAGTCCAGCCGCCAGGCAGCAACCTGCAACCCAAAGCCGTTTGAGATTGCCTCGCGAATCTGGCATTTCGAGATTCTTCCTCACTCCCGCACTTCTGATACAACCCAGCCACGAGAGGGTATCCTTCAGGTTGAAGGTTCTTCAAGAGCCTCGTGTCGTCGTGGAACCTTGATCGCGAGCGATCAAGGCCACGGGTTTAGCAATCCTGCAGGAATGTTTCACCCATGGCCATGTCTGGTTTAAGAACTGACCTGCCGAAAGGTAGCAGGCACACTCTGTGTGCCGTTAGCCGGTGCTTCGGCAACCGGCGTGTGCCATTGGCTTTGCCAGTGCGGAGTGAAGATTCGAAAACCACAGGCGAAGCCAGTGGCACACAATTTCAACAGGCAGCCTTCAGCAGTGTTTCGCGACGAATCCCAACATCAGGCTCAGGCGGCACGAGAGCGTTCAACCGAGTTTGGTGGAGCCATTGGTTGAATCGTCAGTTTGCCGGCGGTTCGAAGCTGGTTGGCATGTTCAAGAATTTGCCGGAACCCGCTCAGCAATTCTTCGGTGCGGTATCCCATGTTGAACGGGTGAGTCCACAGGTGATAGACACCGCCGTGCTTTGCTGCGTGATTGAGTCCGTTGATGGCCTTGAGGACTCGAGACTGCAACGGGACATACCGACCCACACCCATGAACGGTGAGTAGAACTGCGAGGCGGGAATCATCCACAGGTTACGGGAGTGATGTTCGCATCGACGCACTCGAGGAGTGAACC
>JADHNX010000118.1 GCA_016779365.1 Planctomycetaceae bacterium | reverse complement strand
GGCGTGGCGAGTTCATCACCTCGCGAAACCTCATCGTGTTTCAGGCTGGCCAGATTGATCGCGGTGCGTTGCCGGCTGCCCGCTTCGTCTGCCTGCTCGCCGTGACGCTGCACGCTGCGGACTCGAACTTCGCGACCTTCCGGCCAGAGATCCAGCGAGTCTCCCACGTGAACGTCGCCACTGAGTACCGAACCGGTCACCACCGTGCCGTGGCCGGGGATCGAGAATACCCGGTCGATAGCCATGCGAAACAGCGGCAGCGTTTCGGGCAGTTGAATGTTGCGGCAGAGTTCGAGCAGCGTCTCTCGCAGCGTCTCGATACCCTCGCCCGTTTCCGACGACACGGGCACGATCGGGCAGCCTTCGAGAAACGTCCCGGCGAGGTTGTCTTCGATGTCGCAACGAGCCAGTTCGACCATGTCTTCGTCAACGAGGTCGATCTTTGTCAGCGCGACCAGTCCAACCTGAATGCCGAGCAGATTCATGATGTCGAGATGTTCGCGCGTCTGCGGCATGACGGCGTCGTCAGCCGCGACGACCAGCATCGCCACGTTGATGCCCGTCGCGCCGGCGACCATGTTCCTGACGAAACGTTCGTGACCGGGCACATCGACAATGCCGATCTGAAAATCGCCCGCCCGAAAATGCGCGAAGCCCAGGTCGATCGAGATCCCGCGAGCCTGCTCTTCGGGCAGACGATCCGTGTTGATGCCCGACAGCTTGCCAACCAGTCGGGTTTTACCGTGATCAATGTGCCCGGCGGTGCCGACAATAATTGACTTCGGCGCGGTGAGCGTCGTCATGAGTTAACCGGTCCGTAGGGCAGGCACCGCCTACCAGTGAATGGTTTTTCCGGTGAGCATTGCCCACTCTGGGCTCTTCCAGAACGTCCTGAAGATTACTTCGCCTGAAACTGCCGAACGGCCTGGTAGACGAAATCGGTCGCTCGTCGAAGCGCTTCAACCGGCTCGGCAATTTCTGCAAACTTCGAGTCCCTCGCGAGGCCTTCCACAATTCCCGCTTTGTCCATCGCTTCGTTCGCCGAGATCGCTCGCATGTTTCCAAGGATGGTGTGAGCGGCTCGCCGAGACGTTCCAGAATCCTGTTCGGCGATTGCCTTTTCCAGCGACGCAAACTGCTGCGGACATTCTTCCAGGATCGCTTCCAGAATTTCCCCGAGCAGTTCACGGTCCCCGCCGACAACTTCCAGTGCCGCTTCCCAGTCGATGGCGTTCTGACTGGCAGGCGCATCGCACGACTCGCCAGCTGGCGGCGTTGTCGGGGGTGTTGCTGCTGTCGTTGCTGGGGGCGTTGGGGCCGGCGAACTCGCCTGCAGATCTGGCGAGGCTGTTCCGCCTGGCAACTGGTCGCATATATCGGCCAGCTTGTCGTACAACAGCGGAGCGCGGATTGGCTTGGAGATGTAATCGTCCATGCCGACTGCCAGGCACTTCTCTTTGTCGCCCTTCAGAGCGTGGGCAGTCATGGCGATTATCGGAACGTGCTGGTCAGTGCCGACTTCCAGATTACGAATCGCTCGCGTCGCGTCATGGCCGTCCATTTCGGGCATCTGAATATCCATCAGAATGACGTCGAAGCAGCCTTGCTGCCAGGCATCGACGGCAGCCTTCCCGGTTCCGGCAACGGTGACGCGGTGTCCCCATTTTTCGAGCAGCGCGATGGCCAGTCGCTGGTTCACCGTGCTGTCCTCGGCAAGCAGCGTGTTCAGTTTCCGAGTGTGCGGGCGCGGGCCTGCGACGTGCGACGAGTCTTCATCGATTGCAGCCGTCACGTTCAACGCATCGACGATTGAGTCGAACAGTTCCGACTGCTTGATCGGTTTCATCAGGTAGTTGGAGATCCGCAGCTCGGCGCATCGACTGATGTCGCCTGGCCGTCCTCCCGATGTCAGCATCATGATTACCGGCGCTGTGAGATCACCTCGTTCACGCAGGCGTTGGACCAGAGTGAAGCCGTCCGTGTCCGGCATGTTGGCATCGGTCAGGAGCAGGTCGAACGGTTGCCCGGCTGCCTGTGCATCTTCGAGCGCTGTAATCGCTGCTGCGGCTCCATCAACGACGACAGGCCGAGTCAGCCAGTTACGAAGAATTTCGTCGAGGATTCGGCAATTCGTCGCGTTATCATCCACGACCAGAATTCGCTTGCCATCGAGGCTGGCCGTTTGTGTTCCGGCTTGAGCCAGAAACGTCTCCGGAGCCGGTTCAAATCGCACGGTGAAGTGGAAGACGCTGCCTTTTCCGATTTCGCTTTCCACCCAGATGCGGCCATCCATCAGCTCGACCAGTCGCGACGAGATGGCCAGCCCCAGACCGGTTCCTTCGTAACGTCGCGTCATCGACGTGTCGGCCTGTTCGAACGCCTCGAAGATGCGCTTCAGCTTTTCCTTAGGAATCCCGACGCCCGTGTCTGTTACCTGGAAATGGAGCCACAGTGAATCATCCGAGTGACTCCTTTCCGAGGAGTCTTCCAGGTCTGCCCTCGTAGGCAACGGGTTGGCGCCGAAGTCGGGCGTGCAGTTGGAAACGTCGACGACGACTTCGCCTTTGTCTGTAAACTTGATGGCGTTGCCGACGAGGTTGATCACGACCTGTCGAAGTCGGCCCGCGTCGCCGGTCAGAAACTCGGGAACGTCCGGGCCAATGTGACAAGCCACTTCGATGTGCCCTCGATGAGCCCGCACGGCCAGCGACTTCAGTGTGTCGCCGATATTTTCCCGCAACGAGAACGGTCGAGGATCAAGTTCCAGCCGCCCGGCTTCGATCTTTGAAAAGTCCAGAATGTCGTTGATGACGCCGAGCAATGACTCGCCCGACTCCTGCACCATCGACAGGTATTCGCGCTGCGTTGGAGCCAGCGAAGTGTCCAGTACCAGCTCCGTCATTCCGATAATCGCGTTCATCGGCGTGCGGATTTCGTGACTCATGTTGGCCAGAAAGTTGCTCTTCGCTTCGCTGGCCGCTTCCGCCGCGTCGCGAGCTTCCCGCATCGCCTGCTGAGCAAGCTTCTGATCAGAAATGTCATGCGACAAACCGAACAGTCCGGCGATCGTGCCGTCGTCTTCGCGGATTGGCATCTGAATAACAGACACCCAAGTCTGCGACCCGTTCGGCCAGTCGACCAGTTCTTCCTCACCGACAACCGGTTCGCCTGACTTAATAATCTGTTGCTCGTCACGTTTGATGCGGGCCGCGTAGACCTCACCAAAGAACTCAGAAGCCGTTCTTCCGACGGCATCCTCGGGAGAATTCAACCCAAACCGATCAGCCATCGCCCGGTTGATCCGCAGGTAATGCCCGTCGCAGTCTTTGAAGAAGATATTGTCCGGAATGTTCTGCATCAGGCTGGTCAGCAGAAACTGTTCGCGCCGCAGTGCCGCTTCCGCTTCGTGGCGAGCGGTAACGTCCCAGAAGATTCCCTGGATACCGATGACGTTGTCAGCGGCGTCGTAAACCGGAGCCTTCAACACGTGCACGTAAAGCGTGCTTCCGTCAGTACCGGCGTGCGACTCGATGTCTTCGTAAGTTTCACGACTTTCGATAATCCGTCGATCGTCTGCCGTGTACTTATCTGCCAGCGGTTTGGGAAACAGGTCGTAGTCGGTTAGTCCGAGCAGTTCGTCGGGCGAGGACTTCAACAAATCGAAGTAGCGTTGGTTGCCAAAGGTCAGCTTCCCATCAAGATCCTTCCTGAACAGATTCAGCGGGAGACTCTCGACGAGCGATGCATAAAGCGCTTCCGAATCCCGTAGTCGCTGTTCTGCTTTCCGTCGGCGATTTAGTTCGGCTGTCTGGTGCTCGTTGACTCTGGCAACATCCTCAAACGCCGAGACAAGCACGTTCAACAACTGCTGGCGTGAGGCGCCAAGCTCGTAGGTGCGATCGTTGAACCGAATTTCGGCTGGTTGAGATTGGTCGGTTGTGCCGGGCGAAGTGTGCTGGTCGGCTGAAACCTGCTCAAGCACCTGGCGGATTCGCATCGCCGTCGTTTCGTTGGGAAGCCCTCGTGCAACGTAGCCGTCAGCTCCCGCTTCGAGCCCCTGCAGCACTTCTTCAGCAACCCCGACCGTCGTCTGAATGATCACCGGGATGTAGCGAGAGAATTCTGGCGATCGCAGTTGACGACAAAGCTCGAACGCCCCGCCATCCGGCAGTCGCGAATCGATCATGACGAGGCATGGATGCGACTCGCCGTTCACTGCCGCGAGTGCTTCCGACACGCTCGCGGAAACCGATGTCTCGAAGTTGGACGAGTCCAGAAACTCACGCAACCCGGAATTGTCGTTCGAGGTTTCTTCCACAATCAGAATGTGCGTCATAAGACCAATTCCAGCCAGTCGAAGTGGATAAGTCAGGCTATGTTACGCGTGTCGCTCCAGGTTTTCAGTGGAGAACCAGGAAAAGGCTGCCAGAGTTTGATCGGGCCGGGGATGCATAGTTCAGGCGTCTGTCATTGTGATCGTTCTACCAGTGTTTCATCAGTGTGGCCCGGCAGCTTGCATCCCCGAAAGGCGAGTGGCAGAATGCATAATCCTCAAAATCTACGGACTCCGGCACGATTAAGAGGTTGTCTGGTTGCGACTCCACAAAGCTGGAAAGATTTTGTGCTGACGAGTGCACTGGCTCTTCTGCTTGTTCGACAGGATGGTCGAACATCAGTCTGATGAAAAGTTTCTGAGATCATCACAGACTACCGGCTCGAATCGGGCCGCTTTTCGCATGGCGGCACCGATTCAGCACTGGCGTCTGCAATCACAATCCGTTCACTTCAATAGCGAACTCTCGCGAAGGTACATCGATGAAGCTGCTCGACGGACAAACCGTAGGAATCGACCTGGGAACGACATTCTCAACGATCGCTCAGCTGGGCGACGACGGAATGGCGCACTGCCTGAAGAATGCCGACGAGCGAGTCATCACGCCGTCGGTCGTGCTGCTCTCTGATGATGGACGAGTTGTCGTGGGTCCGTCGAACGAACGAATCGCGATCGAGGACCCGAAGAACGTTGTCGAAGCCATCAAACGCGAAATGGGCAACCCCGACTTTCACGTCGTGTATCAGAACAAAAAGCTGACTCCGGAATTCATCTCAGCGCTGATCATCAAGAAGCTGAAGCAGGACGCTGAGAAACACGTGGGCGATATCGCGAACGCCGTCGTCACCGTGCCGTACTACTTCAACGACGTTCGCCGCAAGGCGACACAGGATGCTGGCCGCATCGCTGGCCTGAACATCATCGACATTATCAACGAGCCAACGGCCGCGACTCTGGCTTACGCCTGGGAACGTGGCGAACTCGGCAATACCGAACTCGCTCAAACCGAGAAAACGATTCTCGTTTACGATCTCGGCGGCGGAACCTTCGACGTCACCGTCGTTCGTTACACGCCAACAAACTTCAAAGTTCTGGCCACCGATGGCGACGTCATGCTGGGTGGCCTGGACTGGAGTCGCCGCATTCTTGATCACGTATCGGACCAGTTCGCCAAAAAGCACGGCGAAGACCCGCGTGAAGATCCGGAAACCGTGCAGATCCTTTCGCAGGAATGTGAAAAGGCAAAACGCGAACTGAGTACGCGAGCCCAGGCCGCCGTCCCGGTTTACTACAAAGGCAAGTCGCTGACGCTGTCGCTGACTCGTGGCGATTTCGAGCGAATGACTGCCGACCTGATGCAGCGAACTCGCGACACCACGGAACTCGTTCTGCAGCAATCAGGCGTCGAACCGGAAGGTCTTGACGAAGTCGTCCTCGTCGGCGGCTCAACGAACATGCCGGTTGTTGAGCAAATGCTGGTTGAAGTCTGTAAGCGAAAGCCAAGCCGCGAAGTTGCCCCGGAAGAAGCCGTCGCCAAGGGAGCCGCCATTCACGCAGCCATCCTGGAAGCTCGAGCCACCGGCGGCGAATCCCGCATGGGCAAGTCGATTATCAATCGGCTGCGATCGGTCACAACTTCCGACGTCAACTCACACTCTCTCGGCGTGAAAGTGACCGATCCGAACGAGCGGACTCGAAAGATCAACCACATCATGATTCCGAAAAACACCACGATTCCGTTTGAGAAAACTCAGCGGTTCGTCACAAATTCGGATAACCAGCAGCGAATTCACGTTTCCGTTCTGGAAGGTGATTCCCCCGATCCGATGGCCTGCGAGCAGATCGGCGACTTCCGGATTTACGATCTGCCTGCCGGACTTCCGAAGGGGTCACCGGTCGAAGTGACTTACCGATACGACTCGGCTGGTCGTATTCATGTCTCGGCGAAGGAACTCGTCGGAAACACGGAAGCAGCGACCGAGATTGTTCGCGAGAATCTCGGCGGGACCGAAGAGAACATCGACGTCATGACCGGCCTCGCGCAGCAGTACGAAGTCGAGTAGACCTGAATATTGCTTGTCACTTAGCAGCGGAAGCATGAATGTCATGTTTCCGCTGTCTGAGTTTGGCAGCACTGTAATTTGCTCAAGCACTTGCTCAAAAACCGCCAGCTCTCAGGAGTGATCAACGTGGAACTGGATGTCTATAAAGACTGGCTGGGAATTCCTGATGGCCCTCGACCGCCCGATCACTACGAACTGCTGCGACTGGTCAGGTTCGAAGATACCACTGACAAAGTCCGAAACAATTACAAGAAACTCAACGCCCACGTCCGCAAGTATGCGACCGGTCAGTACTCGGTCATCTCGCAAACCCTGCTGAACGAACTCGCGAAGGCGATGCTTTGCCTGACCGATCCGGAACGAAAGCGTGAGTACGACGAGAGCCTCGGTCGTGTCTTCGAAGAAGACGAATCAGCCGTTGTGCCAATGGAACGTGTGCTCGTCAAACAGGGCCACATCGACCGCGATCAGATGAAAGAAGCGCTGGAGTACTCCGAGTCACACGGATTGACGATGCGTGACACCGTCGTCCAGATGAAGCTCGTCGACGACCAGGTCGCCACGCAGGCCTACGCTACAGAACTCAGCGTTCCTTATGTCGATCTCGAAGATATGGCTCCGGAGTTTCGGATTCTGAAACGGCTGCCTCAGCAGGTTGCCAAACGAAACACGATCCTCCCCTTATTCATCGACGACGACGTGCTTCTCGTGGCGTGTGCTGATGACATCACGCACGAACTCGAAGACGAATTACGACTCAGGTACAACCTCCCTGTCCGCCGAGCACTGGCGACGCCGCGAGGAATCACAGAGGGAATCAGTCGCTACTACGCCGAGATGGACGAGATGATCGCGGCCGAAGACGCTGCCGGAGTCGCTACTGAAAGCCCTTCGGGTGCCAGGGCTGGTGGATCGAAAGAGAAGGGTCAATCGCAGCCGGCAAAGAAGAAGTCGAAGCAGGGATCGACTCCCGCGTTCTCGCAACTGTCGAAGGACGAACAGCTCGAACGAAAAAATCTTGGCAAGATATTCATGCTGTGGTCAGTGATCGGCTCGGTCCTGATCGATCAGTTCGTCGTGAAGCCGCATATTCTGGGAGTCACGCAAGGGCTCTTTGCAAATCTACCCTCAGTCACGACGCTGATTGTGCCTCCGATCGTGATTTACTACATCCTCAAAGTCTACTGGAAGTAGTCGACGCTCAAGCGAACCTGCCACACACAGCCACGATGGAACATCGCATGAATGCCGGACCACAAAACGATACGGCGAACTTCGTCGAAAGTGGTCTGACATCTCGCCGGGATGTTGAATTCGGCCTCGAAGCGTTGTTGCAGCGTCCGGTTGCCGACGAGTTTTACGCGTTGACTTCGCAAGGTCAGCAGCCGGTTGACGTTTTCGGTTTTGTTCATCGTAAAACCGCATTGACCGCGCAGGACTGCACCGACGCACTGCTGCTCGATCAGCACTTGCGGCACGGCACAGAAGCCACCATTCCCGCCGAGATATACTGCACCTTTCTGAAAAATCGAATTGGCAGATTCTCTGCAGAATTCGAATGGCAGATCGTCGCCCGAGAATTCCTGCTGACTCTGAAAGCCAATGAAGCGGCATCTGCCGTTACCCTCAGAAATTTGTGCGAGCGGTTCCCAGACTATCAAAGCCGGCTGGTTGAGCTATCAACATCGAATCGACTGTCAGAAACGGTCATCGTTGACCCAACCTGCTCGTTCGGAAGCGGACACGAACCAACTGTTGAACTGGCCCCAACGCAGCCAGTCGTGGCCGCCGGAATGCCGATCGACTCGGACGCGACGCAGTTGGACTTCGACGACCCAGACCAAAGCTCGCTCGCGTACCAGCCCGATTCCTTCATCCACGATCAGTCGTCATTACTGGGGGGAACGGAGCCGTTTTCTCAGTTGCCACCAGTGATTCTGGAGAAGATCGAAGAGCGGCTTGAAGAACGACATTTTCAAACGGAAGAGCATCTCATCAACGAGGGCGATCCCGGTGACGGCCTGTACTTCCTGACCGAGGGTCGAGTCACGATTCTCAGCAGCGGCCAGCTTGACAAGGCTCAGGAAATCGCCCGGTGCGGCGCCGGGTCGATTGTCGGCGAAATGGCACTGCTGACAGATCAACCTCGAACAGCCACCGTGGTCGCCGCCACGAATGTCACGGCAAAGTTTCTTCCGTCGCCAGTGTTTCAGGAACTTGCCAACAGCTATCCGATCATCGGGCAGGTTCTGACTCAATTGCTCGCGCAACGACTCGGGCAGCAGGAACACGATGCGCTCAGCGGGAAAAGTTTCGGTCGCTATCGTATCGCGCAGCGACTGGGGCGAGGCGGCATGGCCATTGTCTACCAGGCTCTCGACGAACAGACCGGTGAGAGGGTCGCTCTGAAGATGATGAGCCATCGGCTCGTTTACGACGCCAACGCGCTGAAGTTATTCCAGAGCGAAGCTCGCCTGATCGAAGCGTTCGAACATCCACACATCGTTCGCATGCTGGGACGCTTCAAAGCGTTTCGCTCATTCTTCATCGCGCTCGAATTCTGCGACGGAGTCTCGTTGGACCAGTTTGTTCGACAGAACGGCCCCTTGCCTGAAGACCAGTTCCGCAAAGTAATCTCGCAGCTTGCTTCCGCACTTTCGTACGCACATTCGCAAGGCATCGTTCATCGCGACATCAAGCCGTCCAACGTCATTCTGACATCCAGCGGCCACGTCAAGCTGATGGATTTTGGCCTCGCCAAGCCTGTCGATAATGGAGACGGAACGGCGTCCCGGCTCATTTCAGGTACGCCCCGTTTTATGGCTCCAGAGCAGCTTCAAGGCGCACCAGTCGAAACACCTGCCGATTTGTTTTCGCTCGGCTGTACAGCGTGGAAGATTCTGACCGGCAAAGATCTGATCAACGACACGCGTCTTTCCGACATTGAAAAACGACACAGAAACTGGCAGCTTCCTGACTTGAGCAATTTCACACCCGAAGTTGCTGCATTTCTGACATCCTGCCTGCAGGTCGACCCGAAAAAACGTTCGGTCGACCTCGCCGAGATCGCTCGCTGGTAGATCGATTTCGGACACGCGTTCCTTAGTCGCCGGCGTTGCGAGTTGCGAGTTTCTGCAACACGTCGGGCGAAGTTTTGTTCGAGAAGAAACGGACACTGCCGTCTCCCAGAAGGAAATGGGCTCCCGTGCCGGCAGCGTTTCCGAAGCTCGACAGTCGTTTGTTGAGCGGGCCTTCGACTGTTCGCCAGTTTTCAGGATCACCCCAGGCAGGCAGTGCCCTGGCAATCTCGCCGGCAATCAACGTTTGAGACATCCCATCCGAGACCTCTTCAATTCGAACCGGCGCGTTCTTATCGAAGATTCCCGTCGGCAACAGACCTTGTTCTGTTTGTATCAGGCCGCCAATTCCGGAATAGTGCGCGGTCGCAAGTCCACGGCCTGTCGGTTCGTGAGGGACGGAGGGAATAAGAAACGTCGGAATGGGCCGACTCATCGCAGCTGAGTTGGCATCGTCATTCCACGGTTTTGAAAGTTCGATCGAAGCGTAAATTTCCGTGTAGCCCAGATAGGGCAGCAGCGAAGTCATCCAACCGTGCATACCGACTTCCAGGCCCTCGTCGTTAACGGTGAAAGTTCCACCGGCGGGAAAACTCCCCTTTTCGATCGCGTACTCGTTCAGGGCCTTGCTGATGTTGCCAAGGTTTGACTCGATGACTTCTCTGGTCG
>JADHNX010000117.1 GCA_016779365.1 Planctomycetaceae bacterium | reverse complement strand
CACTCAAAGCGATCGTACGGTGCGAGATGCTGCCGCCGGTGTAGGTCCAGAGGTGCTTTCCGGTTTCGACATCAATGGCAAAGATGCCATCGGTTGATTCGGTCGTCTTGCGACCTCGACGACGGTACTTCGCTTCGACGTCAGCGCGGACAGTCGCCGTACCGATCAACCTTCCGTTGTTGTACGCAACGTAGCCCCATTCGCGAGTGTTGTTGTCCATCTGGGAAGGAAGACGATGCACGGCGACGACCTTTCCGGTAGCCGCGTCCAGTTGGAAGCACTCGTCTTTCAGAAAGTGAAACAGGTGATCATCGCTGGTGGCGAGGTTGCCGGGATTCTGATTCTGAAACACGCCGGTGCGGATAGCTTCTTCGTTTTCGTACTTCCACAGGAAGAGACCGTTGTACGCGTCGAAGGCGGAGATGGTCGCTTCGCCCTGCACGAAGAGTCGGCCATTGACCGACAGCGGCCCGACGGCTCCTTCGTGCCGATTGACCATGTCTCCCGGCCCTGGGTCGCCGAACCAGAGAACGCCCAGATCACCCTTCACCCGCTTCTCGTCGATAACCGCTGTGTTGCCGACATTGCCGTACTGGTGCGACCAGTTGCCAGCTCCGGGCAGGCCGCCACGAGTGAGCGTTGTTGCAGACTTTGCAACGTTGACAGTGGCTTCATCCTGAGCGAGTCCCGCTTCGTTCAGCCAGGTGACTTCGACGAGGCTGTCTTTCGACTGAATCGGGGATGACAGCCAGACAACGCCACCGAGCGGTTTGAGATGCCGCATGATCAGCCGCGAGTCGCCGGGGAGTTTGCCTGTTCGCAGATGCGTGTCGGAAACGATCAGGTTCGCGAAGTAGTTCGAGTAGGGGATTGCCGAAAGCTCGGCCTGATGAACCGTCACACGGCTGCCGTAAAGGCCCGCCTTGTTGAGCAGCTCTCGCGACCGGCGAACTTTCTCAGCGTCAGGCTCGATGCAGTAAATGCTGAGTTCGGTTTGCTTCGCCAGTTCATACGCCAGTCGTCCGTCTTCGCTGCCGGCGACGAGGCAGAATCCCCTCGTGATGCCGGTTTCCTTGATGATCTGCTCTGCCGCATCGCTGACAAGGTTTGTGGCGTCGTCATCCGCGTACGGATTCGGATATTTCTTTGCGCTGGCGAGTGGCGTGTCGGCAGGCTCGCCGGGGCCGAAACAGAAGATCTGTCCGGTCGTTGTGCTGACGAGCAGGTTTCCATTCGCAAAGACAAGTCCGCGCGCTTCGCCGTCGACGGACAGTTTCAACGTTTCGTTTCCGGATTCGTGGTCGTAGCCGAAGACTTCGCCGTTGCCGCCGGAGATGATCGTGTCGCCGGTCATCAGAAGTGCGGCGTCGTGCTCATTCGGCTTCTGCCAGATGACGCCCACCGAAGCCAGTTCTTTCTGCTCGGCCTGAAGCTTCTTCATCTTCTCGCGGATCTCGGTCGCCTTGTCGCCTTTCGCACCACGCAGCGATCCTGAGATGCTGTAAAGGTCCATCTCCAGCTGGTGAGTCCGTCGACTGTTCACTGCATATTTCAGACGATCGATTTTCGCGATGGCCTTGCCGGTTGCGATCGCGGCTTCGTCGCCCGAGACAACCATCTGCCGACCTTCGAACCAGCCGAATCCGACGTCGCCATTATCCTGAGTAATCGCCAGAAGATGGTGAGCACCTCCGGAGTAAATCTGCCCGTCCGCCAGCAACGCTCGCGTGCCGCCGACGACACCGCCAGCCGTGCTGCGCCAACTGTAGGTTTTCTTGTGAAGCAGCGAGCCGTCTTTCCGATCGAACGTCGCCGGCATGGACCGACCCGACGGGACGAACAACTGAGCCTTGCTGGCCAGCAGGTAACCCTGCGGCGAAAGGTCGTCGCGTGCGGCGTCGTTCTCGCTGATGTCGTCGCGGGTCCAAATGACTTCGCCGGTCTTTGCATCGACCGCGTGCAGGTAGACGTCTTCGTGCGGGAAGATGCCCGCGCCGAAGTACGCGACTCCGTTATCGACAAGAACTCCCGTTCGGATCGGCCAGCGGGAAACCATCTGACCTCGGCCGAGGAACCATTCGTCGGACGGTCCAGCTCGCAGCTTCCAGATCAACGCTCCGGTTTCGGCGTCCAGCGAGTAAGCAAAGCCGTCGTCCGAGCCGAAATAAATCGCATTTTCAGAAACAGTCGGTGCCAGGCGAACGGGAGCTCCAGTGAAGAATGTCCACAACGTTTTTCCGCTGGACAGGTCGAGGCAATGAATCTGGTCGTCAGCGGTCGAGCCGAAATAAACACGCTGGCCCACGACGACAGGTTGAAACGCGTCGTCATATCTGACCCGGTCTTTGAGAAGATGCCCTTCGATCGTTCGCCCTCCGGCTTCAGACCACGCTCGACGCGGCGGAGCCGGCGGCGAGTACGTCCACTTCAAGCTGAGTGGTCCGCCAATCTTTTCCGAAGTCGATCCCGAACGGTCATTGTCTCGCCGGTAGGTCGGCCAGTCTTCGGCCAGCAGGCTCACAGCGGAAAGCTGAGCGATCCCGACGGCAGCGACCGCCACGAAAGCAAAGAGTTGAGCGGAAACGTTGTGACGAAGTCGAGCAAACCGTGGCATCGCAAACTCCTGTCGAGCGACCGGGCGTCGGAGGGAAATCGTCGTGTCACTATATGCAGCCTGGCCGGTCGTTGGTACGGACTCAGAGTCTTTCGTGCGTGACTGTCGGGTGGGCACTGCTCGCCAGCTTTCTCCGTAGGTTGTGCACCGCCCAACGTTGTTCGGCCAGGGTGAGGGGGGATCACAATTCGCTTCTGAACTCGTGCCCCCTCACGCTAACCCTCTCCCCCAATTGCCAGGTTGTGACCAGATTGCCAGATCGATTCCGGGGGAGAGGGGACTTGTCAAAGCGAAACAATTCCAGTGCCGACCCTGCAGATAACCCGTTCGGTGTCATCTGGCCTTCTCGTCGGTATGCTGTGACGCGTTCTGAATTTGAACCGGGAGGGGTAGGAATGATTCGTTCGATAATCACGCTCGGCGTTGTCGCTTGCCTGGTCGCCGCTTCCAGCGTGCAGGCCTGTTCGGTGCCCGTCTTTCGTTACGCTCTTGAGCAGTGGCGGCCTGACAACTTCGAAGTCATTGTCTTTCACAAAGGGCCGCTGTCGGATGCCGAAAAGGATCTGGCAGCGAAGGTTGAACCGAAGAATATCGATGCTTCCTACACGGCGAACGCCTGGATTCGCCTGGTCGATCTGGACGCGTCGCCCGAACCCGCGATGCTTGAACTGTGGGAGCAACAGAAATCAGAGACGCTGCCGTGGATGCTGGTCCGGTCGCCGGCAAAGTTCGGCAAACCGTTGAATGTGATCTCCCAGGAGTTCAACGAGGAGAACGTCACCAGCCTGCTCGACTCGCCGCTGAGAAAGAAAATCACCGAAAGCATTCTGAAGGGCGACTCGGTCGTCTGGATTCTGCTGAAGTCTGGCGACAAAACCAAAGACGCCGCCGCTGAAGAGATCATGCAGGGAGAACTCAAGCGGTTGCAGAGCGAACTCAAACTGCCGGAAATTGACGAGCAGGATATTCAGGACGGATTTCTGTCGGTCGACCCGGACGAGTTGAAGCTCAGATTCTCGATGATCAGCGTCGCCAGGGACGATCCTCAGGAACAGGCGTTCGTGCAGATGTTACTCACGGTCGAACCCGACCTGCGTGACCCCGAATTCGCCAACGACCCGATGGCTCTGCCGGTCTTCGGTCGAGGCCGAGCTCTGTACGCACTGATTGGAAAAGGCATCAACGCGGAAACGATCGAAGATGCCAGCCGCTTCCTGACCGGAGCGTGCCAGTGCACCGTCAAAGCTCAGAACCCCGGCGTCGACCTTCTGACAAGCGTGAACTGGGACAGCCTCGTCGTGCCGACACTGGAGAAGGACACAATCCTTCCCGCGCTGACCGGCCTGAGCGGTTTCGGGAAAGACGATGGCGACGGACACTCGCATCCCGATGGCCATTCACAAGGTGACAATCATGCTGAGGCTGTTGCATCGAACGCGGGAGAGGCGGATGAAACGTCCATGTCGGCTTCCTCACACGAAGCCGAAAGTGCAACGGCAACCGCGACCCCACCAGCAGTCAGTGTTGGCAAACTGGCGATCTATGTTGTCGGCGGACTGGCTCTGCTGGTGGTTGGCATGTCCGTCGTATTTGCACCGAAGCCTTCGTAAGAATCAACTGGTGCAGGGTGCGTCTTGACGCACCTGCGACCTGTGCGGATTTGTGGTGCGTCGAGACGCACCCTACGACGTTCTACGTTCTACAAAAGGACGAACCATGAGTGTCTGGCGACTCGTTCTGAGAGAGATGAAACATCGCAAAGCAAACTTCGTGCTGTCGCTGTTGTCGGTGACGGTGGCGATCGCGTGCCTGGTCGGTGCTCAGACGCTGCTTCGTTCGGACGAGATTCAGACCGAAACGATTCTTTCGGAAAAGCAGACAGAAATTGAGTCGGCAATTAGCGTGCGAGAAGTTGCCGTTGCGGAGGCCGGCAAGGCTCTGGAAGACTCTGTCCGCAAAGACATGCTCAAGCTGGGGTTCAACGTGCTGATCGTTCCCGCGAGCCAGGATCTGGCCGAGCTGCATCTCAACGGAACGCTGACCGAGACTATGCCGGAAAGTTATGTCGACAAGCTGGCCAGTTCGAACATCGTGACGATCAACCATCTGCTGCCCAGCGTGACGAAACGCGTCGCGTGGCCGGAGAAAGAAATCGACGTCATCGTGCAGGGAACCCGCGGCGAAGTCCCCATCATGCACCGAGGTTTGAAAAAGCCGCTGCTGGAAGCCGTCCCGCCGGGAACAATGGTTGTCGGTTACCAGGTTCACTCGAAGCTGGGACTGAAAGCCGAAGACAAGGTGGCGCTGCTCGGCAAAGAGTTCACTGTTAAGACGCTGCATCCCGAACGCGGCTCGACGGACGACGTCACGATCTGGATCGACCTTGCCGAAGCTCAGCAACTGCTCGGCATGGAAAATGTCATCAACGCGATCCTCGCTTTGGAATGCGGCTGCACCGGCGATCGCATCAGCCAGATTCGCGAGGAGATTGCCGGCATCCTGCCCGGCACCAACGTCATCGAGAAACATTCTCAGGCACTCACTCGTGCCGAGTCTCGAAACAAAGCAAAAGTCGCGGCCGACAACGCTCTGCTGGCCGAACAGAAAGCCGGGCAGGAAACGCTGGCTCGCGAAACGAAATCGCGAGCGGAAATTCAGAACCGTCGCGCGGGGCTGGTCGGTATTCTCGTCCCGCTGGTTTTGATCGGCTGTGCGTTGTGGATTGGGTTTCTGGCTTTTGGAAACGTGCGACAACGCTTCAGCGAGATCGGCATTCTGCGAGCGATCGGGCTAAGTTCAAACCAGGTGCTGGCTCTCTTCCTGATTAAAGCCGGGCTGATTGGATTGATCGGCGGAGTTGCTGGAGCGGTCGTCGGCGTGCTGATCGGAATTCAGTTTGGCGGCCTGGCTCCGTCGGAAGAAACGTGGCGTCGAATCTTTGAAACGGGAGCCGTTCTCACGACCATCGTGCTGGCACCGTTGCTGGCTCCGGCGTTTTCAGCCATCGCCAGCTGGCTGCCGGCTCTCATTGCTGCTCGCCGCGATCCGGCCCTCGTTCTTCAGGCTGAGTAACGAACCCGTTTGAGAACCAACGGAAAGTAAAGACGGATGCTTGTCGAGATTCAGGACGCCAGAAAAACGTACCAGGGCGCAAGCGGGCAGGTGCTGGCTGTTGACGGCCTCAGCCTGTCACTTGACGCTGGCGACTTTGTCGCCGTTCAGGGACCAAGCGGCTGCGGCAAATCGACTTTGTTATTACTGGCTGGAGGTTTGCTCGCTCCGGAATCGGGAAGCGTCCAGATCGCAGGCGAGAAACCCTACGAGTTAAGCGCGGACGCTCGCTCGAAGTTTCGAGCACAGAACGTCGGCTTCGTCTTTCAGCAGTTTCATCTCGTCCCGTACCTGTCGGTGCTGGACAACGTGCTGGCTCCCAGCATCGCTACCGGTTCGACTGGTTCAGAGCAGCGAGCACGCGAGTTGATTGACCGGTTCGGATTAAGCCATCGTCTGGCACACACTCCCGGCGAACTCAGCAGCGGAGAACGCCAGCGAACGGCTCTTGCCAGGGCGATGCTCAACCAGCCGAAGGTGCTGCTCGCTGACGAGCCCACCGGAAACCTCGATACGGAAAACGCCACCGAAGTTCTGAAGCACCTTCGCGAGTTCGCATCATCGGGCGGAGCCGTGTTGCTCGTCACGCACGACGCTCAGGCCGCTGCGGCCGCTGACCGAGTGGTCCACCTCCGAGAGGGAAAGATCGACACCGCAGTCTGATTGTTCAGCCGCGCACGTCACGTCGTTGTGATGAGAATCCTGGATTCCTACACTCGAAGGTCTTCAGTTTCGGCCTCGTGAGACACGAATCGTGAAATCGGCATTAACGAATTTTCATCTGTCGCGTCACCGTTCGCACCAGCGTTCGGGACGTGTGAACGCGTTGTGGGCGTTGCTGGCTGGCGGGCTCGCCGTCGTTGGTGTTTCGGCATTTCTGTTGTCGAAGGGTGGGCCGGGGCACGCTCCCGAGGGGCAGACTCTGGTCATGTTCTGCGCGGCCGGAATTCGTGTTCCGGTCGAAAAAGTCGCCGTTGAGTACGAAGAAAAGTACGGCGTGCATATCGAGTTGCAGTACGGCGGCTCACAGACGCTGTTGAGTCAGATCAAGGTTGACCAACATGGCACGTCCGACCTCTTCCTCGCTGCCGACGACTTTTACACCGACAAAGCTCACGAGGACGGTCTGGCGAAGGAAACGCTTTCCATCGCCTACATGCGACCGGTGATCGCCGTTTCGAAAGACAACCCCAAAAAGATTCAGGCAATTCGCGATTTATTGAAGACCGACGTTCGAGTTTCGCTGGGAAGTCCGGAGCAGGCTGCCATCGGTCGAGCCGTTCAGAAGCGGTTGAAATCTCACCAGGTGGGCGACAGCGACCTGTGGACGAAGCTCGAAGAACATGTCACCGATGTCGGAGTTTTCAAACCGACGGTGAATGACGTCGCGAATGACGTTCTCATCGGAGCGGTCGATGCGGGCATCGTGTGGGACTCGACGGTCGCCATGCCAAAGTATGCTGAAAAGCTGATCGGCGTTCCGGTCGACGAACTGGATGGCGACCCTAATCTGATCAGCATCTGCGTGCTGACGTCGTCGCAGCAGCCGACGGCGGCGTTGAAGTTTGCCCGGTATTTATCGGCGCGTGACCGCGGCTTGCCAGTCTTCAAAAAGTACGGCATGCGGCCGGTCGATGGTGACATCTGGGTCGAAAACCCCGAGATCACTTTTTACTGCGGCGCGATCAATCGTCGCGCGATCGCTCAGATCGTCGACGATTTTTCAATTCGGGAAGGCGTCAGCGTCAACACGATTTACGATGGCTGCGGAATCCTCACCGGTCGAATGAAAACAATCGACGGACAAAGTCCGGAACTCGGTTTTCCCGACGTTTACATGGCGTGCGACCGTTACTACCTCGACAACGTCAAGGAATGGTTTCAGGACGACGCCAACGTTTCGGATGCGGAGATCGTCATCGTTGTTCCGAAAGGCAGCGACAAGGTCAAGACTCCGGCAGACCTGATCAAGCCGGGCATTCGAGTTTCCATCGGTCAGCCGGAACAATGCACGATCGGGGCGTTGACTCGGCGTCTGCTGACTGACCAGGGCTTGTACGAAAAGCTCAAAGAGAAACAGAAATCCGATGGCGAAGTTGTCGTCGAGAAGTCCTCTTCGGCGCTGCTGATTCCGGATGTGGTTTCCGGACACGCCGACGCGACGGTCGCCTACATCACCGACACGATCGCAACACGAAATGACATCGACATTATTAAGATTGAATCGCCGTTGAATATGGCCATTCAGCCATTCAGCATCGCACGAACGAGCGTTCATAAGCATCTCGTCAGACGGCTTTTTACTCGGGTCTCTGAATCGAAAGATTCGTTCGAAAAGGCCGGCTTCCACTTTCGACTGGGAGTGGATCAGGAGGCAAAGGGCGACGCCGCAGAGTCGTCGCCCGCTTCAACCACTCCGAAAGCTGACGCATCTTCCTCCAGTGAAACCAGCGAATCGTGAGTTCGCATCCTGAACAGCCAGCCGCGAGGGAACCGATTCCTGACGCAAACAGCGGCACCTCGAACATTGTCGGCGGACGCGATCTCGACGCCAGGCAGATCGCGGTTTCGAATGTGCTGTTCTATCTGGTGTTTATCGTGATGGGCGGCACGTATGTCGTCCTGATCGTCGGCATGTTGCTGGCTGACGCCGCTTACATGACGGAGAAGACCTTCGATAGTTTGACGAGCGAAGGCCGGTCGCTGCTGAGTGTGATTTCTCACAACCCAATCGCCACCGCACTGGCCGATAAGCGAATTCAACACTCGATCTGGTTGAGTCTGATTTCGTGCACGATGTCGGCCGTTATTTCGGTCATGATTGCCATTCCGATGGGCTATCTGATCTCGCGGCACGAGTTTCGGGGTAAGCGATTTCTGGACGCCGTCCTCGACATCCCGATCATTCTGCCACCGCTGGTGATCGGGCTGAGCCTGCTGATTCTGTTTCAGTTTCCGCCGTTTCGGTGGATCGCTCGCGATGTTGTTTACCAGGTGCCATCGGTCGTGCTGGCGCAGTTTTCAGTCGCGTGTGCGTTTGCCGTTCGGACGATGAAAGCCACCTTCGACCACATCAATCCTCGATGTGAAGACGTCGCAATCACGCTGGGCTGCAGCCGTGCTCAGGCTTTCGGCTGGGTTCTGTTACCGGAAGCCGAGCGAGGAATTCTGACGGCGTTCACACTTGCGTGGGCGAGGTCGCTCGGCGAGTTCGGGCCCCTGCTGATTTTTTCAGGGGCAACTCGAATGAAGACCGAAGTTCTTTCGACGAGCGTGTTTCTTGAAATGAACGTTGGCGATATCGAAGCGGCCGTCGCCGTTTCATTCATCATGGTGATGGCTGCGGTAGTCGTCCTGATCCTCACGCGGCTGATCAGCCCGAGTCAGTACGGGATTCAATGATCAAGATCGAAAACCTTTCTGTGCAGGCCGGAGCTTTCCGCATTCAGGACGTGTCGCTGACCGTTCCGAGTGGAAAGTACGGCGTGCTGATGGGCAAGACCGGGTCGGGCAAGACGACCATTCTGGAAACGGTACTCGGGCTTCGCAACGCCAGCACGGGGCGCATCGTGCTGGGCGATCTGGACGTGATGGGGCTTAACCCGGCAGTTCGCGGAGTCGGCTATGTCCCCCAGGACGGCGCGTTGTTTTCGTCGATGACGGTGCGTGATCATCTCGACTTTGCGTTGATGATTCGCAAAGTGCCCAGGGCTGGGTGTCAGCAGCGAGTCGAAGAACTGGCGAATCTGCTCGGTATCGAACATCTGCTTGACCGCAAACCTCGCGGCCTGAGCGGTGGAGAGCGGCAACGCGTTGCCCTCGGTCGAGCCTTGTCGTTTCAGCCAAAGGTGCTTTGCTTGGACGAACCGTTGAGCGCCCTCGACGACGACACGCGCGTCAGGATGTGCGACCTGCTGAGCAATGTTCAGAAGCAAACCGGCACGACCACTCTCCACGTCACACATAACAGCGACGAAGCGGAACGGCTGGCTGATTTCCTGTTTCGCATCGAGGACGGGCAGATTCGTCAGGTACGTCCGGAGTTGTAGCACGGCGCATGATGGCGACGACGTTGCCGTTTGACAGATTTCGTCGACGTGCCCACGCTACGCCGTTGTCACTGTCGTTTTTGCAGGGTTGAAACATGGTCGTTACGGTCGAATACACCGCTCAGTTGAAAAGAGCCGCCGGCAAAGCTCGTGAAGACTTCGAGCTTGATGATTCAGACACGCTGGTTGACCTCGTCAATGTCATCACGGATCGACACGGCGATGAATTGTCTCGCCTGTTGAAAACCGCTGACGGGAATCCTCAGTCAACGGTGATTCCATTTGTGGGCGATGATCAGGTTCGCTGGGATGCTGCTGACATTCTCAGAGACGGCGTCACGGTGACTCTTCTTTCGCCGATTTCCGGTGGCTGACAACCGGCTGAAA
>JADHNX010000116.1 GCA_016779365.1 Planctomycetaceae bacterium | reverse complement strand
GTGACGATCTGGCGATCGATCTGGAAGTCACAAGCAACCGACCGGACTGTCTGGGACACATCGGAGTCGCTCGTGAAATCAGCGTCTGCTTTGGCGACGAGCTGACGATTCCGATAGCTCAACCGGCTGAAAGCGGCGGACCGGTCAGCGAAGCAACTTCGGTAACGATTGAGTGTGAGGACGTGTGCCCTCGATACATCGCTCGCGTGATCAATGGTGTCAAAGTCGGACCGAGTCCGGCGTGGATGCAGAACCGACTGGCAACGATCGGCATCGCCCCGATCAATAACATTGTCGATATCACGAACTATGTTCTGATGGAATGCGGACAGCCTCTGCACGCGTTCGATTTTGACAAGCTGGCCGGAAACCGCATCGTCGTACGGCGTGCGAAGGATGGCGAGAAGATCGAAGCAATCGATCACAAAGCGTACAAACTGACGTCCGACATGTGCGTGATCGCCGACGCTGAAAAGCCTGTCGCGATCGGCGGCGTCATGGGCGGAGCCGGCACGGAAATCGGCAATGGCACCACCAGCGTGCTGGTTGAAGTCGCAGACTTCGCCGTGAAGTCGATTCGCGGAACAGCTCGCGAATTGAATCTGCACAGCGACTCGTCGTTCCGCTTCGAGCGAGGCATTGATGCCGAGCAGCTCGACTGGGCCAGCCGACGTTGCTGCGAGCTGATTCTGGAACTGGCTGGCGGCGAGTTGCTGGAAGGTTCAATCTGGGCCGGTCAACAACCGCCAGCAGCTCCCGAGCCGATCACGCTTCGATTTGCGAGGATGAAGCAGGTTCTGGGCATTGATGTTCCACGCGAGGAAGCTCTGCGGATTCTTCAGTCGCTCGGCCTGGAACTGGTCGGCGAAGCGACCGACGATGAGGCATCGTTCATTGCTCCGAGCTGGCGACGGCGCGACATCAGCCGGGAAGCCGATCTGCTCGAAGAAGTCGCGCGCATCTACGGTTACGACAAGATTCCGGAAGACGCGATCGTCCCGTTGACTGTCAGCCAGAAGTCGCTGCGTGACCGAGTGGTTGACCGAGTCTGCGAAGTGCTGACTGGCAACGGTTTCTACGAAGCCGTCACGATGACCTTCACCGATGAGAAGCTGAACGGTCTCTTCACGCCGCGCAAAACGGAAACGACACTCAGCGTTAATCATTCATCACGTCGTCATGAGAATATCCTGAGACAGAGCTTGATCCCGAGCCTGCTGCAGGCACGGCGCGAAAACGAACGACACGGCAGCTTCAACGCTCAGCTCTTTGAGATCGCGTCGGTCTTCCTGGAGTCTGATCCAGGCAACCCGGCTGCCGAGCCCAAAGTCGTCGGCATGGTCAGCGGTTGTTCGCTGATTGAGATGAAGGGGCTGCTTCAGGCGATCGCTGAACGAGTCAACCGGGCATCGACGGTCAGCGTCAAACCGAGCGACGTGCCACAGTTTGTTGAAGGTCGCGGGGCTGAGATTTTTCTGAACGGCGAATCGTGGGGCTGGTTCGGCGAACTGGATCGATCAGTGACCGACCAGCTTGACCTGCGCGACGCGTGCGTCGTGGCGGAGTTCGATCTGCCCTTGCTCGAACAGTCCGCTAATCTGCGACCAGAATTTGCCGAGCTGCCACGATTTCCGGCGTCGACCCGCGATCTGAACTTCGTGCTCGACGAGTCTGTGACATGGAGCCAGCTCGAAGAAGCCGTAACAACGGTCGCTGGACCAAACTTCGAATCGATTTCGTTCAGCGGCCAGTTTCGAGGCAAGCAGCTTCCGGTCGACAAGAAGTCGTACCTGCTGACCATCAGCTATCGATCCGCCGAGCGAACGCTGACTCACGAAGAAGTCGAAGAGGCTCAGCAGGCAGTGATCAAGTCGTGCGAGTCCGCTGTCGGCGCGCAGCTTCGTTAAGGATGCGACCAGCATGTCCATTCGACTCGGTTGCGTACTGTTGTTTTTCATTGCCGGCTGTCGCGGCGAAGTCGATCAGCAGATTGACGAACTCAACGCAGCCGGAATTACCGTGAAGCAGAATTCGGCGGGTGAAGTCTTCTGGATAGACACGGCTGGAGCGAAGTTGGACCAACATTTCTGGGAGTCGCTCAGCAACTTCGAACAGATCGAACAACTGGCTTTGACAGGCAGCCCGATCACCGACGCTGACCTTTCTCACCTGACTTCTCTGCGCTCGCTGCACAGTCTCGATCTTTCCTACACTCGCGTCACGTCATCCGGCCTGAGCGTCCTGTCTCGCATGGAAGACTTGCAGACTCTGTCTTTGAACGGTGTCCCGCTTGATGATCACGCTGTTGAACCACTCAGCCAGTTGACCCGGCTCCGTTCGCTTAGTCTGATGGACTGCGGAATTTCTGCGGAAGCGGTCGAAAAAGTCCAGAAGGCGTTACCTGGCTGCCTTTTCGTGCTCTAAACCACTTTCACGGTTTCTGTTCAGGAGCTGACACCGGCAATAGCCATTGTTTCCTTTGTGACCTCCTGCAGAACACGGAAAGCCAATTCAGAGAGTGCTCTGGTCCGAATCACGAGAGGTTCCGACTATTTCGCCGGCTGAAAAACTGACAGGGCGGGAACGCTGGGCTCGGGGGTTCATCGATAGAAATGTTTTCGATACGATGATCGACTGAAAATGAGTTGAGGAAACCAGTTGCGGGATTGCGTCGGCCCGTTCGACTGAAGTTACCGGATGACTGCTCGAATCGTGACTCCGCCGAATCGTAACGCTGATGGTGATGTCAGAAACCTGGCGAAGAAAGAGAATCCAATGTCTGCGGTAAGAAGGACCTGCTGATGTTCGATCAATTCGCGATTGGCGAATCCGCAGGTGCGATTGCGCATCGAATCCTCGTCGTCGAAAACGACGTCGACCAGGCTGCAGAACTTCGCAACCTGCTGCAGGAACACGGCTTTCAGGTACAGATCGCGAAAGACGGCGGCCAGGCACACTCGGCGTTTCAGATGTACAAGCCGGATTTTGTCATTATGGAACTGCTGCTGCCTGGCGAAACCGGTTTCGAAATCTGCGATCGCTTCAAACAACGAAACCCGCAAGTACCCATTCTGGTTTTGACTGAAATCACGCTGGAAGATTCAAGAAAGCTGGCGATTCGAGTGGGTGCCGATGGTTACATGACCAGGCCGTACACGGCGTCTGTACTGATCAGCCAGATTTCAGAAATCGCACAACAGGTTTGGGAACGAACTCACCTGGGCAAGAATCGCGAAGAGGGGCGAGTTCGCTTCAACTGCCGCTGCGGAAAACGTTTCAAGATGAGCGCCAGGCATCGTGGCCGAACACTGACCTGCCCGGATTGCGGCGAACCGTTGATTGTTCCACACCACGACTGATTCACGACGATTAGCCAATTGATTGAAGACTGAAGTTTTTCGGTCGCCCCCCATATTAAAACTCCGACCGAAGAGGCATCTGGATGACGGCCAGACTGATCATCATCACCGGAAAGCACCAGGGCAAGAAAATGACTCTGGCCGAAGGTTGCAAGCTGATTGTTGGTCGTGACGAAGGCGTTGCCGTTCGGCTGGCCACTTCAGAAGTCAGTCGTCGCCACTGCGCAATTCGAGTTCGCGAAGGCGTCGTTTCAATTGAAGATCTCGGCAGTCGCAACGGAACTCAGATCAACGATGTGACCATCACTAAACGAACCCGAGTGAAACCTGGCGATATTCTGCGGGTCGGGCCGATGCTGTTTCAGCTGGAAGTTAAAGCGAAGGCCGCTGCGGCAGGAAGCAAGGATCCCTCAGCCGCAATCGAATCCGAAACCGACGAAGTCGTCATCCGAGAGAGTTCGGAAGACAGCATCGTCAACTGGCTCGCAGAGGAAGAGCCAGCAGCAGCCGACACGGACACCGTCGTCGGGAAGAACGGTTCCACCGCAGAACTCACGGCGGCGGATTCCGGCATGACCACAGACGATGATGATGATGAATCTTCGACTGACTCCAGGTTGCCCGACGTTCCACCTCCGTCGAAGAAAGAGTTCCAATCGGTAGCAGAAGAGGCTCAGGACATCATT
Source organism: Planctomycetaceae bacterium (assembly GCA_016779365.1). Taxonomy (GTDB): domain Bacteria; phylum Planctomycetota; class Planctomycetia; order Planctomycetales; family Planctomycetaceae; genus JABMPE01. Next base: position 6,168 of record JADHNX010000116.1, on the reverse strand, counting down.
CGCCGACACCTGGAAATGAAAGCCGCTCAACAACTCGGATAGAACTCCCCGGTTCCTTGCAGCGATTCTGTCAGCAGTATTTTCCAGGCAGGGCTCATCGGCACCTCAGGGTACACACAGGGAGCCGGTAAGCCAGAAGTATCCTTCTGATAAACGCAGAGAAAGAGTCATGCCTGTAAAAAAGCGAACCATTGCCGGCGGCCTGCTTGTTCTTGGCGCGGTGTTTGGCGCGTTCATGAGTGGTCTGCTGCCTGGCTTTGGTTCCGGCAGCGGAATCGGAGTTCAAAGTGCTGGCAGTAACCCAAATGTTGCAGCTCCGACCGAGACTGCGCGGGAACCGGCTCCCGTCGAGGAACCAGTTAACACCAACGTTGAAACGATGGCTCCGCCAACCGTGCTGGAAATTCGAATCGACAATCACGACTACTTTGTCCGCGACGAAAGCTCAGCAACCGGAGTGCGACAGGTAAGTCTGGACGAAGCGGTCAAGCTGGCTCAGGCGACAACCGGCAACGACGACGGAATTCGCGTCCGCATCCTGCGAAGCCAATCCGCCAGGTTGTCTGCCTGGACATCGCTGCACGACTCGCTGATCAACGCCGACTTGACGCAGGACTCAATCAGGATGCCAAAAGAGCTGGTCGAGTGACATTTACCGTTGCCGGCTGCGCCGATGGAAATTCTCGACCACATTAGAGGAATCACGGATGGCTGGAAGATTCGCGACGCTGATGAACTGCCTGATTCTATTCGCATCACTCGGAGTCAGCAGTCGCGCTGACGAATCCGCAGCTTTCCGTGAGGCATTGCAAACTCTGGCAGAATACTCGCCCGTCAGCACGTCAATCGGAGTGACTCGAAGTGGCACCGCCATTCCGGCGTTTCTAACCAACGGCATGCTGAATGTTCGAAGTGACCTCACGCGGATTCTGATTGTCTCGAATTCTGCGCCGGACTCGGCAGTCAGCAAACGACTGGTGACCGACTGGCACGACTTCTGTTCCCGCCGCCCCCTTGCATCAACCGGGAACCAATTCGAATTGGGAATCGTACCCTTCGCGAACCCGGACCGTTTCGATGCTGCTTCGGGCGTCGCGGCTTCAAACAGCGATGCCGCCAGCTGGGCATCCGGATTTCCACCGACCGGAGCGGCTTACAACGACGAGCAGAATTCAGAACGCCACTACCTCTGGCGATGGATCGGGATGCTCGCTCCGGACCTGGTCGTCGTCGTTGGAGAGAACGTTTCCCACGTGATCGCCATTCCGGCGTCATTCAACACCCAACTCGGCATCAGTGCGAACTGGTCAATTCGCGAGGCGAAGGCCGGTTCACTTGCCGATGCGCTGACAACGGGCAAGCCATCAGAAGTCGCCAGCGTGCCAACCGTTGAATTCCTGACGTCCGGCCAGGTTCCGATACTTCCCAGGTTCGTTCAGCCTGGCAATTCAGTTCGGTCGGCGGCTCGCCTTGAACTGTTTCGGCGAAAAGATCGCTCTCCCGTCGAAGTCGCCACCGAACTTGCGAAGGTTTACGGACACCATCTCAAATCGGTCGAGTACATTCCCGCCCTGGCTCTCATCGGGCGAATGCGTTTGTCAGAACTGACGGACGATGACAGCCACCTCAAAGATGTATTGCGCATCGTTGAGCCCTACGTCAGTGGCGAGAAATCATCGCCTGGCTCGCGTCCCAGCGGCAGCACACTTTCCGGGCACCTCGTCTTTGGAGAGCTGGCCAGAACGACCGGCGATCAACGGTTCGTCAAGCTGGCTCAAGCCGCTGCTGATCTGGGCTTTGATGAGAACGGCAAACCTCGTGAGTCGATGCCGTTTCACAATGAAATGAGCGACGCGGTCTTTATGGGAACACCGATTCTTGTTCAGACCGGACGGCTGACCGGCGACACGAAATACTTCGACATGGCCGACCGGCATTTGAAGTTCATGTTGAAACTGAACCTGCGGAAGGACGGTTTGCATCAGCACTCGCCGCTTGATCCGCAACGCACGGCGTGGGGGCGAGGAAATGGTTTTCCGGCACTCGGGCTGGCGTTGTCACTTTCAGACATGGCGTCCGACAGCCCACACCTGCCGTTCATGACGACGGCGTATCGAGACCATCTGCTGACAATGATCGATCACCAGGACGAAATGGGAATGTGGCATCAGATCGTCGATCACCCCGAAAGCTACCGCGAATTCACCAGCACGTGCATGACAACTTTTGCCATCGTTCGAGGACTCAGGAACAACTGGCTTGACCGGCAGACTTTCGAACCGTTCGTGCAGCGTGCCTGGGAATCGATCAAGTGCCGCATCGGACCGCATGGAAATCTGGTCGATGTGTGCACCGGAACCGGCAAGCAGAAAAACCGGCAAGCGTACTACGACCGCACGGCGATCCTCGGCAAGGATGATCGCGGCGGAGCGATGGCGTTGATGGTTTCGACCGAGCTGGCTTTCGCCGTTCGCGAAGGTTCGATCGAACTGCCGGATGCAGGAGTTCCTTCCCGCTAGTTTTCTGCAGGATGCGTCCTGACGAACCTTGCTCATGCTGCGTCCTGATCCGTGGGCCATATCTTCAACAGCAGCGGAGATCGAGCCGATGATTTCTGTGGATGAATTGCGAATTGACTATGGCAACCTCTGCGCGGTTGAAGAGCTGTCATTCTCGGTCGCTGAAGGCGAAGTTTTCGGACTGATCGGCCCCAACGGTGCCGGCAAGACGAGCACGATGAGAGCTATGGTCGGCCTGCTGACTCCGACCTACGGAGCGATTCAAATTGGCGGCTTCGACATGCGCGAAGAACCGCAGGCCGCCGGTCAGGTGCTGGGGTTCATGCCCGACTTTCCACCAGTTTATGAAGACCTGCTGGTGTGGGAGTTTCTCGACCTGTTCGCCGCCAGCTATTTCATTCCAAAGCCGCGACGATCATCCGAAATCATTCATCGACTCGAACAGGTCGGCCTGAAGGAAAAAACAAACTCACTGGTCGGAAGCCTGTCACGAGGTATGCGGCAGCGACTGATGCTCGCCAGGACGCTGCTGCCGGAACCAAAAGTTTTACTGCTCGACGAACCGGCCAGCGGCATGGACCCGCACGGACGAGCCCAGATGAAACAGGTCATCCGCGACTTTGCCAGAGACGGCGGGACGGTACTTGTCTCGTCCCACATCCTTTCCGAGATGGACGAGTTCTGCACATCAATCGGCATCATGCAGCGCGGACAAATGATCGTCTCGGGAAAGGTCGACGAGATCGCCGCCAAGGTGCTGGGGCAGGCAGTCATCGAGATCGAAATTGTCAGTGGCTCCGAACTGTTGAGAAAAATCCTGAACGATCACGGCATCGACGAGGTGTCCGATGCTGCTCAGCGGAAGTTTGCGATCCCGTTTGACGGAGACGACCGCGCCACCAGTGATCTTTTGACCGAACTCGTCAACGGTGGCGTCCGAGTTTCATCCTTCACCAGGAAACACGAGTCGCTGGAAGACGTCTTTCTGCAGATCGGCGCCAAGGAGTTGTCCTGATGCTCAAGCAACTGCTCTTCGACAATCCGCTGCTCGTTCGCCACATCCGGTCGAATCTTCGCCCCCCAAAACCGGCTTACATTACGAGCATCATCGTACTGCTGGGCAGCCTGCTGATGTTTGCCGGTTTCAAGGCAGGCGGACTGGACAGTCCCGGTTTTTATGGATTCTTTTTCGGGTGCCAGGCACTCGCTCTGCACCTGGCTGGCACATCGCAGGTGGCCTCGTCAATCAGCGCGTCGAACGATTCCGGCATCCTGGATTTCCACCGAATCGCTCCCTTGTCCCCGACGGCGACGACGCTGGGATTCATGTTTGGCGGAGCCGTTCGTGAGTATCTGGTCGCTTTGATTCTGCTTCCGTTTACGTTTGCGTGTGCACTTCTGAGCGATGTGGGAATCGTCGGATTTCTGACGTCAACGCTCGTCCTGATCTCGTCAACACTGCTGTTTCACGGGCTTGCCATCACCACCGGACTGGTTGCTCGACCAGGCAAAACACGAAATATCAATTCCGCGTTGGGATTTATCGTTCTGGGCGCGGGAGCGTGTACAGGCCTGGTGAGCGCCGGCATCCCTGTGCCTGGCATGCTGTCATCCGGTCCAGCATTGCTGGAAGCTCTGAACGCCGATGCCCCTCGAAACGCCATCGCCCCAACGTTCTTTGGTGTGGAACTGCCGGTGTTCGTGCAGTCGTTGTTTTATCAGATCCCGTTGACACTGTTTCTGATCGTGGCAGCCACCCGGCGAATGAAGTCGGCAAACGCGATGTTCTTTTCCAAATCATCGGCGGTCGCCTTTTTCGCCACCATTGCAGCATTGTGTCTCGGAGGCGTCATCAATCATCCATTGTTGAAAGCGGGCTGGTTGATACCAACGCTCGCTTACGTCGAATTTCTCATTGCCATTCTGATGATCCTGTCGATCTCGCCCTCGCAGGGGCAATATCAGGGCGGCGCTCGACGAGCCAAACGGATCAGCCTGGGAAGACCGCCGCTGTGGCAGGACGACAGCTCCAACCGCGCAGCCGTCTTCGTCATCGCAACTCTGGCCATGGCCACGGTGCAGGTTATCCATACGCTGGTTCCGGCCCTGAACATCGACGCCCAGCTATGGAGAGTTGCCGGAACGGCCGCCGCCGTCGTTGCGTATTTCGGGTTCGCGACACAGTACTACTGGCTGAAGTATCCGAGACGCGGGATGCTGGCGCTGATGATGTTTGTGTTTCTCTTCTGGCTGCTACCGCTGTTTGTGGCCTTCTTACTCGCAGCAATGATGCAGGAAGAAGAAATGGCGTTTCACGTTGCCAGCCTGTCTCCGCTGTTTGGAATTGGAGCCGGTTCCTGGGCGGCCCTGATCTTCTCAGGCGTCATGGCCTCGATCTTTTTCGTCCTGCTGATGATCGAGGAACGCCGAGTCTGGGAAACGTTGACACTCCGTGAGATCCTCAAAGCCGATGATCCGCTGGACGATGCCGACGACAACCCGTTCCTGTAGAGCCGCTCCAGTCACGGACTCGTAACGCGACGCTTCGGAGTCAATCGTCGGCAGCCTGCTCGCCACAGGCACGAAGCCAGCATCCGCAGCGCGTCGAACTTCGTCACGACCGGTCGAGTCTCCAGAACGCGATAACCGATCTGGTCGATGCGCTGCAGAATTCGCAGACCTCCGCGCGCGAAAAGTTCGATGTCAACCTGAAGCGGTCCCGGAAGAACATCAACCAGCGGCAGACCGGATTGCAGCAAGCCGCGTGCGAAGTCAACTTCGAACTTCATCAGCTCCACGAAACCGTCTGTCGTACGTCGCGCCAGCAGGTCTTCACGCGTCACTTCGAAACGGTCGCGATGTTCTTTCGGAAGATAGATGCGGTTGATGTCGAGATCTCGACTAACGTCCTGCCAAAAGTTTGCCAGTTGCAGCCCCGTGCAGATTGAGTCGGAACATGCAAAAGTCTGCTCGGAAACCTGCCGACAAAGATGCAGAACAATTCTTCCGACCGGGTTCGCGCTGCGCGTGCAGTAGTCGAGAACCTGGCCGCGAGTTTCGTACTCGGTGATGCGCTGATCCTGCTCGAATGCGGAAATCAGATCGGCAAACGGCTGCTCGGGGATTTGAAATTCGTCAATCGTCGGTCGCAGCGCAATGAAGACCGGATGGCGGCACAGTCCCGAGTAACAGTCCGCAAGTTCCTGACGCCACCAGCCGAGCAGTTCGAGCGAGCGGGCGGTGTCGCCGATCTCATCGCCCAGGTCATCGGCCCATCGGCAGAATGAGTAGACATTGTAGAAGTGCTGATGCAACCCCTTAGGCAACAGCCACGAAACCAGCGGAAAGTTTTCATAGTGTCCCGTCGCCAGCTTCCGACAGTAGGCGTTCGCATCACTGAGTGACGGCGATTCACGAAGTGATCTCTCGCCGTCGTGGCCTGAGCGGCCCAGGTCTGAATGGCCGTCAACAGGCCACCAGTCCGCGACCTGTTCGGCCACGGGCCGAGCGGCTTCTTCCCGAATCGTACGGTTCACAGAGGGACTTTCGGCAGAAGCAAGGATCAGTAGTGCGGCGGCTTTTCATCTTCCAGAGTCGGCGTTTCTTCAGCGGAAAGAAGACGTTCCATACTTCCGTTGACCTTGGCCAG
>JADHNX010000115.1 GCA_016779365.1 Planctomycetaceae bacterium | reverse complement strand
AAGTCGAACCGTGGCGGGACAGCATCCTCGCCGTCAGTGGCGAGCTGGACCGGACGGCTGGAGGTCCGCCTTCAAATCTCGACAACGCTGGATTCAAACGCCGCACAGTTTACGGATTCGTCAGTCGCCACCGGCTCGACGAACTGCTGCGACTGTTCGATTTTCCGGACCCCAGCATCACTGCAGCGGATCGATCGGTCACGACGGTTCCGCTTCAGCAACTTTTCGTGCTGAACAGTGACTTCATGATGCAGCGAGCTCGGGCGCTGACGGGGCAGCTCAACGCGGCAGGGCTGGCCGATGACGAAGCGAAAGTCCGATACGCTTATGAGTTGCTCTTCAGCCGCGAAGCGGGGGACGATGAAGTCTCCGCAGCAACACAGTTTCTGCAAAGCGGACAAGACGACGGCGACAGAATCAGTCGGTGGGAGCAGCTATCACTGGCTTTGCTGGGGTCCAATGAGTTTCTGTTTGTTGACTGAGATTGGCAATGAGACGCGTTTCGACACGCTCTTCGAGGATGATTGATGAATAACTTTGGTGTCACTCGTCGTGAAATGCTGGTTCGCTCCGGGGCCGGGTTCGGGATGCTTGGACTGTCGAGCGTGCTGGCTCAGGAAGCGGCTGCGGATCTGGCCTCGGATCCAATGAGCCCGAAGAAGCCTCACTTCGAGCCAAAAGCGAAGCACGTTATCTTCCTCTTCATGAACGGAGGACCGTCTCATGTGGACACTTTCGATCCAAAACCGGAGCTGAAAGTTCAGGAAGGCAAGCCGGGGCCAGGCGGCAAGTACATGCCTTCGCCGTTCAAGTTCGCGAAGCACGGCGAGGCCGGCATCGACATGAGCGAGCTGTACCCGCACCTTGGCAAGGTTGCGGACGAACTGTGCATTCTGCGGTCGATGCACACGTCGACGCCGAATCACGAGCCGGGGCTGCTCATGATGAACAGCGGCAACCAGCAGCCGATCCGCCCTTGTCTGGGGTCGTGGCTGACGTACGGACTCGGCACCGAAAACCAGAACCTGCCCGGCTTCGTCGTGCTGTGCCCAGGGAAGCCGGTCGTTGGGCCGGCGTTATGGGGAAACAGCTTTCTGCCGGGCATTTTTCAGGGCACTCACATCAACAACTCGAAGATCGATCCGCAAAACGTGATCGGTCACATTCGAAATAAGAATCTCTCAACCGGCTCGCAGCGACAGCTTCTGGATTTTCTGCAAACGATGAACAGGAAGCATCTTGAGGCACGCGAGCAGGACCAGAATCTGGAAGCGCGAATTCAGTCACTCGAAATCGCTTACCGAATGCAGACGGCTGCGACCGAGGCCTTCGACATCACCAGAGAGACGAAAGAAACTCAGGAAGCGTACGGCGGCGGACAGTTCGCCGACGGGTGTCTCATCGCCCGCCGACTGGTCGAACGTGGCGTACGAATGGTTCAGATTTATTACGGCAGCGGGCAGCCCTGGGACGCTCACGGCAACATCATGGACCACAAACGGGATGCCGACAAAAGCGACCAGCCGATCGCGGCACTTATCGCGGACCTCAAGCAGCGGGACCTGCTCAAAGACACGCTCATCATCTGGGGCGGCGAGTTTGGACGAACCCCGACGGCCCAGGGGTCGAAAGGCCGCAACCATCACAACACCGGCTTCACCACCTGGCTGGCAGGCGGAGGCGTTAAAGCTGGCCACATCCACGGCGCGACGGACGAACTCGGTGTCCACGCCGTCGAAAAACGAATGCACGTCCATGACCTGCACGCGACGATTCTGCATCTGCTCGGCATGGACCATACGAAGCTGACCTACCGCTACAGCGGTCGAGACTTCCGCCTGACCGATGTCCACGGCGAAATTCACCACGAGATTATCTCCTGAAACCTGGCATTCTTCCCGGCAGTCAGCCTAGAGCAACCGCACGAAGTATGAATGTGTCGGGGCAGTGGCGGACAGAAGGGGCGGCAGTGTGGATGTTGCGGATACTTTTATGAGGAATACAGCCGCCTCTCCTTAACTTCGTGCGGTCGCCCTGCGGGCGACGTCGATCGGTATCACTCCGTTGATATTCAGCGCGGCGTTCTCCTGGTCATGATCCGTCAGGCGCAGATATGCTTCACGAGTCCGCTCGCTCGACCCGGCGATCACCATGTCGCCATCCGCACATCTCAGGCCTCGCTTGTCATCGCTTCGTTCGTCATCACAGAGCCCTTTTGGAGAAAAGCAAACTTCCGAAAGAACTCTGCTACACTCATTTCAACCCGTGACGAACCAACACTCGCCACTTACGATGACACGCGCCGCGCAGCGACTTCCTTGAATCATACTGCGAACGAGAGGCGGCGGTCGGGTCGGTTTTGAAGTCAACGCCTCTCACGCCGGCCCGCTGATGCGTACCGTTAGCCCGCTGGACGTGACATGAAAGTATCACTCGGCATTGTTCTATTTGCATGTCTCTTTATCGGTCTTGTGTTTGCCTGGTTCTGTGAGCACCGTCGGGTAGGTGAGCTCCAGTCCGAGATTGAACAATTGAACTTTCGCTTGGAGCCGGAATATTTCGCCTACGCGTATCACCCGAACCCGGACCGAAGCATGTTTCCAAACGACCCGTTATCCGAAGCGGATAGCCAAACTGGTACCCTTTACAAAGCATTGGTTGCGCAACCTGACGCATGGAGTACTGGCCTCATTCAGTACCTCGGAATAGATCGCATTCGGAATTCCCTTGAACCAGACATTACCATGACTGTTTGGTGGCACGGCGAGATCAAGGACTCTGAAGGTAACACGTTCTTTGCCTATCTGGCCGATCGTGAACGCACTCATGCCAAGAGCGCGGATCGGTTGCACGACTCTTTTTCGGCCTACGTTGTTACTGATTCCAGCAGAACGCTCACACACTGGAGCGGCAGCAAAATTGACAAGTCCTTGGTGACGGACTTCGAATTGGTAGACGCGACATTCCCCGCTGGCGTGACGTTTCGTGAAGAGTCGCGACATAATGGTGATTCGAGCATTGAACGCCGTACATTGACGAAGTCTGGAATTATCAAGTAGCCCAATGGAAGTCCGGGCTAACCACAGTGGATTAGAAACTCGCGAAGCCGAGTATTATTCCTGTGTGCAAGAAGTCCGGGTGTTGTCTCGGGCTTTTTTCATGCGCAAGGTGTTCGGCAGGTGTTTCTGTGTGCAGCTTCGTGACGCTCACGATGAACTCGCCCGCTTTGTATAACGCTACAAATGTCGTCGCACCGCAGCTGGCCGATTGAGCCGAAGCCAGCATCTTCGAAGGACTGACGATCGTCTGAGTCCCCGCTGAGCATCGAAACAAGGAGTGCGGACAACCAGCATGCTCGAAAGGCAAAACTGAGAACTCAAACGCCGTACGCGTGTCGCCACGCTCTTCCCCAACGAAGCTGCCCAGCTCAGACTTGTCACTGCCGTTCTCGTCGAATTCAGTGTCGAATGGGAAACCGGAATGAAATACCTCGCATTCCAGAACCAGAATCCGGCTGGCCGAATTGACAGAAACATTGTTGCTCTATCCAGGTGCAGTTTTTTATGTTGCGAATCGGAAGTCTTCGAACACACGAGAAAGGTCGACTCAGCCGTCGCGAGCTGATTCACGCCGGTGCTTTGTCTGCGTGTGGAGTTTCTCTGGCTGAATTACTTCGACACGAAGCGGCGGCAGCACCGGAGAATCGGTCGAGACCGAAGTCGATGATTCTGCTCTGGTTGTGGGGAGGACCAAGTCACGTCGATTCGTTCGACATGAAGCCGCATGCTCCCGTCGAATATCGCGGGCCGTACGCCCCAGTTTCGACGAGCGTTCCGGGCGTGCAGATTTGTGAAATGCTTCCGAAGCTCGCGCAGCGTGCTCATCGGTATTCGATCATCCGATCCTTGCATCACACCTCGAATGATCACGGCATCGCCGGGACAATCGGACTGACCGGAACCGATACCGGCGCGATCAGTCTCAGCGGGCAGACGATGGCGGGAAGTCTGCAGCCCGCATTTGGCGGAGTGGTGTCGCGAGTTCTCGGTCCGTCGCCGCAGATGCCTCGCTTCATGACTCTGGGCGGGCATCTGCATCAGGGGAAGCGAGCAATCGCTGGCGAAGGAGGCGGCCAGCTAGGAACGCTCCACGATCCGTTCCGGCTTGACTACGCCCCGGAACACGGCGTCCAGATCCCCAATCTTGACCTGATCGATGGACTATCGCCGAACGGTCTGGACTCTCGCGAGCGATTGCTGGCTGCGGTGGATGCGCTTTCGGCCAGACTCGAACGTTCTGAAATCATGAACCGCATGGACCAGTTTTATCAGCAGGCCTTTTCGCTTCTGACCGACAATCGTGCGCGAGAAGTCTTTGACCTGAAACGCGAAGCTGAAGCGGTACGCCGCAGGTACGGACGATTCCGTTTCGGTCAGTGCTGCCTGCTGGCTCGACGACTGATTGAAGGTGGCGCTCGATTTGTCCAGGTCAACTGGAGTTCACATGTCGAGCCGGTTGAAGACACGGGTGATGGCGGATGGGACATGCACGACCGCTACTTTCAGCAGTTCCAGGATCGTCATGCCTGGATGCTCGACCAGGCGGCATCAGCACTGCTGGACGACCTGGACGAGCGCGGCATGCTCGACGACACCGTCGTTGTGGCTGTGGGCGAATTCGGTCGCACTCCGAAAATCAATGGCAAGTCCGGTCGTGACCACTGGAATCAGTGTTACTCCGGACTGATCGCTGGCGGCGGACTTCGGCCCGGCCAGGTAATCGGCGAAAGCGACAAACTCGCAGGTCATCCCATCGTTCGCCCACTGACTCCCGCCGATCTTTTTGCGACGGCACTTCACCAGATCGGCATCGGCACAACTCAACTGACTTCCAATGGACTGACGCCGCTCGGCTCGCCGATTGAGGAATTGATCTGATGCTGCGCCGTGATATGGGAATGGTCCTGCTGGCGATTGTCGTGGTGCTTTGCGGCGCTTTGTATGTGCAAGTCTCGGTCGCAGACGATCCGATTGCACATGAACTGCCTCCCCGTGACACGACGCTCACTCGCATTACCGATGACGGATACTTCAAGCAGCGACCAGCGTGGTCTGCCGATGGCAAACACCTCGTTTTCGCCAGACATCGCGGTACGACCATCTTCCTGTGGCTCCGCATTCTGGAATCGGGCCAGGAAGAACGGCTCACGAAGACTGAGCATCCGGAGTACGACGCGGTGTTCTCGCCAGACGGGAAGGAGTTGCTGTTTGCGTACGACAAGGCGTCTCCCAATCAGGGCGATATTGAAGTGCATCGCCTCGACTTGGAGTCACGCATGCCAACTCCGGTTGCGGTTACGGAAGGAACGTTGTCGCACGAAGAGTCGCCTTGCTGGTCGCCCGACGGAAAACAGATCGCGTTCACATCGACTCGTCATGGAAATCAGGAACTTTACGTTGCCGGTCGGGATGGAAAAGAACCGCTTCGCCTGACCAGCGATCCGGCCATCGACAGTCACCCGGACTGGTCTCCCGACGGCAATCGAATCGTGTTCTCAACGAACCGCTGGGGAGATCTGGAACTCGCGTCGATCAGTCCCGACGGAACGGGCCTCACTCGTCTGACAATGAGTCCGGGACTTGATGACTACCCGGTCTGGTCACCCGATGGAAAACGAATCGCGTACACAAGTAACCGCGACAGGAATCTGGAGATCTACATTCTCGATCCGGTGACCGGCCATGAGGAGAACGTCACACGGTCGTCGGCCATCGACAACTTTCCCGCGTGGACGCCGGACGGCAGGTTGAGCTTTGTATCCAACCGAGATGCCGGTTTCGATATTTACGTGACGAAGCAGGTAGTCGGAAACAGATAAATCAAGGCTGCATAATGCAAGTGGCGGCAGGCCGAAGAAGATCGTTCAATGCGGACGGAAAACTGCTGTGGAATCACGCGCCGTTTCTACCCCGCCGGGCAGGCTCACAAGCAGCGACTGCCGCTGAATTCCTCGATCAGACTGACCGACCACAAAACGAGTGGTAAGATGCGTTTCCCGCCAGGTCAGAAACGCGGCGAGTCAACCAGCAAATCCGGGCTCCTGAAACAAAGCCCTGCATCTCGGTTCCGCTCGACGCAATGCTCAGTTTGTTATGCTGCTTTATGTAACTGGATGACGGATCATCAGATCCTTGAAGGCTTCAGATACTTCCGGCGAACCAAGAAGCCCGGTATTTGGGTCCAGAAACACAGAGAACTCGAACCTGTCGGGGGACACGTAGTGTGCAGATTCCCAACGGGCAAGGAAATCGTCGAATGACGTTGCAATTGGAGGAATGGGAACTTGGTCTTCGTGCGAGATGTAGTAAACGGGTGAATCGCCGTTTGATTCGGCTAGATCAACTGCAAGACAGTTTCCGCTTGCGAAGTCACAGATTGGAAGCGGGATTGCGGGCAGGGTAGTTCGATCGGCCCTGTAGCATTCGACGGCAGTTTCAATGGCATCTTTCGCGTGTTCGATGTATTGCGGCAGGTATTGCAGACGCAGGAATCCGTCGGATCCCATTGCGAATTCGGTAGTCCGGTTACCAAACAGCGTCTGAAACGCAGTTTTGGCTGCGGGGTGTGGCGGAGCCCATATGGCACCCAAGTATGCCGATGCGGAAGCAGTTGCGAAGTATGCCCTAATCGATTTCGGTAGAGAATGTTTGACTGCGGTTTCGATTTGGACGATGTCAGACTCAGTCGCAGGCAAGTCGATCTCGCTCGTGTGGCTCTGGCACGGATAGGTATTGCCGTGGCTTCCGACGAAGTCTGCGGCACGCTGTAACCACGCTGCGTAGTCCATTGTAGTCCCAATTGCGGCATAACGAATTGCGATCTATGCGGCTGGCGGGGTGGGGGGGGGGGACGGGTAGATCGCTGGGATCGGGGGGCTCAGCCAGCCGCAGAGATTGTGCGTTGAACTTTGCCGCTTCGCGGGCCTCTCGGGGGAGCTGAGAATCGCCTTCAACGGCATCCGTTTCTTTTACCGCCATGCGTGCCCGCGAGATTGGATCACGCTGAAGTTCACTGCCAACATTTCGATCCACAATCTGCGGCACACCTGCCGAACACACCGCACACAAAAAAAGCCCGAGCACAACACTCGGGCTTCTTGAGCACTGGATTAGAACTCGGCTTCGCGAGTTTCTAATCCACTGTGTTTAGCTGGTCTTTTCGCGAGTTGAGTCGAATCGTCTGTTGACTTGCCTGAATTACTAATTGAACCGCAAGTATCAGTTAATCTTCGTTGCACGTGCAATTTTCATCCTCATGACGCGCGTCCAGACTGTGGCGAGCCTCCGGGCGGCTACTTGCCGGCTGCGGCTTTTGCTTTCTCGTCTTCTTTGGCGGAGAGTTCCGGGTTGGGTGTGGCGTCGGCTTCTTCAAGTCCCATGACCCAGCGCACGCCTCCGGTTACGGAAGCGAGGAACCGTTTGTCTGTCCAGGTTCCCTCGTTGTGACCGAGGTTTGTGTAGAACATTCGGCCTTTGCCGTACTCCTTCACCCAGGAAACCGGAACGTGGTAAGGCTTCGACGGTTTGCACTTCGACATGTCGAGACTCATCAGTACGCGAACTTTCTCCGGCTGCCAGTTTTTGTACTGATAGATTTCGTCTTTGATTTCGAACGACGTTCCGCCGAACGCTTTCATGGCTGGATGATCTGGTTCGTGAACCGCGACCGTCACTGTCGTTCCTGAGCCCCACGGATGTCCGTCGAAGCTGCCACCGATCATGTCCCAGTACGGCTTGTAATCTTTGAACGTGTCGGTGGCTGAGTGAAAGCCAAGGACTCCGTGTCCTTTCTGAGTCAGCCATTCCTTAAAGAAGTAGTCGAGATCGGCCTCGGCGATCGGCAGTTTTCCGGTCGTGTAGAACATGACCATGTCGTAGTTCTTCAGGTTGTCCTTCGTGAAGTCGGCAGCACAATCCTGAGTGCAGTGAACTTCGAACAGACCAGTCTGTTGTCCGAGTTGCGTCATTGCGATCTCAGCCGGAGCCAGCTCCTGTTCTTTACGATTCACCGAGCCATGCCGAAAGCCGGCACTCTGGCTGACAAACAGAACCTTCGCTTTTTTATCTTCAGCAGAAGCACCTGACAGCGTCGAGACAATGACAAGACAAGCCATGCAGAAAATCAAATGGTGCAGTTTCATCAACACACTTCCTTTACGAGTTGCGGTAGGTCTGAATCGTCCACCAATCTTTATGGCATCGTTCGCCGATTCGAATCACCGAGTCTATGTGGAGCGTACCGGCAGTGCAAAGTCGCCGGTGCTCTGGTCATCAACCAGATCTCAAATATCCAGACGATTCCAGAATATAAAGCGGTCTGGATGTCTGCATTTTCGTTGTGGAATTTGCTTTCTCAACACTCGGCCATGGCCGGCGACCCTTGTGAAACTACCTGGCAGTTCGATTCAGCCGGTGGTTGAGTTCAGCCAGCAACCGTTTCACCACCTCTGGCTGTTCGGCAGCGACGTTGCGGGTTTCTCCATCAGTCGTACGGTGATCGTAGAGTTCGTTGTACCCGTCATTGTGGGCCACCAGTCGATGCGTGTCCGTGCGGATCGTTCGAGCTTTGGCATAGGCAATTGCTGAATGCCCTGCCGCTGACGGATTCTCGATCAGAGGCCGCAGCGAAGATCCGTCGACAAAGTTCGGGATCGGCAGGCCCGCGATTTCACAGAGGGACGGAAACACGTCGATCGTTTCAACGATCGAGTCTGAGTGCTCGCCCGGTTTCGGCATGTCCGGGTAAGAGACGATGAGCGGCGAATGCAGCGACTCCTCAAACAACGCATGCTTGCCCCAGATCGCGTGCTCACCCAGATGCCAGCCGTGATCGCCCCACAGCACGACGATGGTGTTGTTCGCCTGCCCTGTCTCCTTCAACCGGTTGATCACTCGACCAACCTGGGCATCGGCATACGACACGCAGGCCGCATAGTGTCTTCGTACCTCCGTTGCGAATTCGGCATCGGTATTCGGATTTCGTTTCCACCGGTTGTACTTCATGAACTCGCCCGAGCCGTGCCAGGTCGTCCTGTCAGTCGGCTTTGTCGGATGGGCAATTGGTGGAAGTTCGACTCCTTCGTAGAGATCGAGGTACTTCTTCGGAGCACCGAATGGCAGATGAGGGCGGATGATGCCGACTGCCAGAAAGAACGGTTTGCCGTCATCAGCCTTCGTCAGCTGGTCGAGCTGGTTCAACGCTTCGTCCGTGATCAGGCCGTCGGGGTAAATCGAATCCGGCCCTTCCACTGCCTGAAAGAGATCCATTTTCGAAGCGTCGCCGCGAATTTCTCCGTTGGCCAGTCCGTGCATCGCTCCTCGCGGATGCCGCCAGGGGCCAGCCGGCAAAAGATGACGATCCCAAGACAGCGGCATTTCATGAATCGAATCGTTGTCCCAATCGTTGCCGCCGCGACCACCGGGATGGTGCGAAACCTTTCCGACTGAAACTGTCGTGTAACCGTTCTGCCGGAACCACGCAGGAAAGCTCGGCGGATACGATTTCGGATCCTTCGCGACCTGCGCCCCCCGAGAGAACAAAGCTCCGTTGCCTGCCGGGCCGTAAGTGCCGGTCAGCAAAGCATACCTCGACGCACCGCACGTCGGTGCCTGAACGTAGTGCCGATGAAACGCTCGACCACGAGCCGCCAGTGCGTCGATATTCGGAGACCTGATATAACTCTTTCCAAAGCACGCCAGTTCCGGTCTCAGATCGTCGATACAAAGCAGCAGGACGTTTGGCTTCTTTGCCGCTGCCGCGTCCAGCCTCGGTAAGACTGTCAGCAACACAGCCAGCAACAGCCACAGGGGCGAACTTCGTCTCATCCTGACTCTCCGATATGTAGAACCCAATATCAAAACAAAAGATGCCAGCCAGTTGCGACAACTGGTATCTCCGCGTGTTGAAGCTGCTGAGGGGCGGCCAGGGAATGACTGTTGTGCGACAGGTTTGCAGCCCGCCACAACAGTATGTTGACCTGCCGTGTAACCTGGCCGTGAATTTCAGGATGCCCCTGAGATCACGGACGACTTCGTCCGTCTGAGATGACTTTGTCGAGCAGCGCTGTCAGACGTTTTGCCACTTCAGGATGCTCATCAAGAACGTTCTTCTTTTCGCCGGGGTCGTTACTCAGATCAAACAGTCGATAACGGGCAACG
>JADHNX010000114.1 GCA_016779365.1 Planctomycetaceae bacterium | reverse complement strand
GCCTCCGAAGCTCAACACCTCGCCGCTGCCGGAGTATGACTACGACAAGCTCGACTACGGCATGACCATCGGCATCGACCGCACGCCCAACGGTCGCTTGTGGGCCTGCTGGGTCGCCGGTGGTGACAGCCCGGAAGCGTTCTTTGTGTTGGCGACCAGCGACGACGATGGAGAAACCTGGTCATCGCCACGTCTGGTCATTGATACGCACTCCAGTGAATTACCGCGACCTCGCAGCGTTCTGGTCGGCAATTTGTGGACGGACCCGCTCGGGCGATTATGGCTGATCTTCGACCAGTCGATGGACATGTTCGATGGTCGCGCCGGAGTCTGGGCCGCCATCTGTGAAAATCCGGATGCCGATCAGCATGAATGGTCGGCACCGCGACGCATCTGGCATGGTGTCACGCTCAACAAGCCGACCGTGCTTTCGACAGGCGAGTGGATGCTGCCGGTCTCGCTGGATCAGCGCGGTGGCTTTGGACCGTTCAAAGGCTGCTTCGCCGAACTCGATCCGCTGCGTGGAGCCAACGTGTTCATCTCGACCGACAAAGGAACAACGTGGGAACGCCGCGGCATGGCGACGTTTCCCAATCCCGACTGGCACGAGCACATGGTTGTCGAACGCCGGGACGGTTCGCTCTGGATGCTGGCTCGTACGAGAACTGGAATTATGGAATGCGCTTCGACCGACCATGGCCGAACGTGGTCGAAGCCGGTTGACTCGGCGATCAAACATCCGAACGCCCGGTTTCACATCCGTCGTCTCGCGTCGGGTCGGTTGCTGCTGATCAAGCATGGCGACCGAATCGATACCCACGCCGGGCGAGTGCAGCTCAGTGCGTGTTTGTCCGACGATGACGGAAAGTCCTGGCATGGCGGACTCGTTCTCGACGAACGGAAAGGGATTTCGTACCCGGACGGTTTTCAGGCTCCCGACGGCACGATCTACATCTCGTATGATCGCAACCGGTCGACCGATGGCGAAATTCTGCTGGCCCGCTTCACCGAAGACGACGTCGCCGCAAAGAAGCCGGTCAGTCCCGGATCAAAACTCAAAATGCTGATCAGCCGCCCGCTGGCTCCCCGATAGTCCAGCCCCGTTCTGGTGCCGGAACGGCGCGGGGCTGGTTGATGTCGAATCTGTTCGTGTCGAAGACGCAGTTCTGTCAGAAAGTCAAACCCGGCCCGTAGAATCGTACGATTGATGTCAGTGAGAGCTGTCGACATTCCCTGACTGTTGCTTGAAGAGCCGGAAATTCACACCTCACTTCTTACCTGAAACCTGGATGCAACTTTCAGAATGATGATCAGTACCGATGACTCTCAGATTTCCCGACGAGGGGTTCTCAGGACTGCAGGAGCCTTTCTTGCCGGCACGATCATTCCGTCAGTCAGAGCTGTTTCCGCCGAAGGCGAACAGGGCGCCGTCTACATCACAATGGCTCGCGTCTATGCCGACGCCATGCTGGAGTATGGCCGAGATCAATATGGAACCCGTTCGTCTCCGTCGTTCGTCGACACCGTTGATCTGCGTACGATGAGCATGCCGCGCGGAATCACTGCATCGACGACGCGGATTTACGAGAGTCTGTTTCGTGCGGCGGATTCGAGTACTGGTTGTAATCCGATGTACCACATTGACCTGCATCAGTTGCTGGAGAAACTTTCGGATGTGACCGGCGACCGGCAGTACCGGCAGGCGGCCAAAGATTCGATTCAGTGGTTTTTTGAGAACACTCAGAGTGATGTCACCGGGTTTGTGGCCTGGGGAGAACATCTTGCCTGGGACCTGGTTGAAGACCGCATCACGCTGCCGGCGAAAGAGGGGGATCGTGTTTTTGTCTCAGACATCCACGAGTTCTACGGGCCCTGGATTCACTGGGAAACGACCTGCGAAGTCGCTCCTGAATCAGCCAGACGTTTCGCGCTGGGGCTCTGGGAGCACCAGATCGCCGACCAGATGACGTGCGAGTTCTCTCGTCACGCCCGGTATTCAAAGCACGCTCCGGGTAAAGGATACGAGTTTCTGCGACAGGTCGGCTTCTATCTTGATACGTGGGCGTCGGTGTTTGCCGCCACGAAAGACGAGAAAATGCTTGTTCCGATCGAGCGGTTTCTCAAGGCGTTACGCAAGTGGCAGAACCCGAATACCGGGCTTTTGCGTTTTGAAGGCCGGTCACCTGACGTTGCCTTTATCCTGCACAACCTGTCGTTCTGCGTGGATGGGTGGGAAGCATCGACAAAGCTGCCCGATCCCCTGAAATCTGAATTGCAGGCCTTCATCCAGACTGTCGATGACGGAGTGCTGAGCCTGAAGTTCGAACTGACGCCCGAAGGACGAGGCTTTCCCAAGATTGCTGACTGTCGTACCGGAGAGGTTACTAACAAAGCGATGGCCGCTGCTCGGCCCAATTATTCTCAGGCGTTTATTGACGAACGTTACTCGCCGTATGGCGGACAGTGGGCTTCGGTTTACGGAGCGGGCTCATACACAGATGCCCGTCATGCTTTGTTATGTGCTTATCGGTATCGCCAGACTGCACGGGAGAGCTATCGAAAGCTCGTGCTGGCGACAGCCGACCGCTACATCGGAAGCCCGCCTGCGTCGCCCGGTGGCATTCTGACGCCCAAGACGATCGCGCCAGTCATGGCTCTGTTACATCAGGCGTGGCAGTTGGGAAAGGAATCGCGATATCTCGACGACTCTCGTCGGCTGGCGGACCAGTCACGCAAACTGTTCTTCAGTCCGGACATTCCGCTGCCACACGTTTCGGAGCGTCGCTCCCAGCATCCGTATTACGCATCGATCAGCTATGGAGACTCGCTGATGTTGATGTTCCTGGAACTTGGTCTGTTACTTGATGGCAAACCGATTCCGCCCGGTCTGCAATGCAGCATTCGCTGAGGCTCACTTATCCAGCCAGGCCCGAGCGAGACCAGTCACTTCAAAGCCTTCCGGTCGATTTTTCGTCTTCAACTCGACCTTGTAGATCTTGCCGGTTCGGTGGCAACTCACCAGTTCAGCATCAATTGAGTTGCCTTTCGATTTGCGGTTCACTCCGGCGGCGGCCACGCGAATCTTCTGGCCGGGTTTGAGATCGTCTGCAAGAACACTGGCCTCTTGAAAGAGCGTGAGTTCCAGGCTGCTATCCGTAACAACGTCGACGTAACCCGGAAGTCCTTCGACCGTCATCTTCTTCCGGTGAATCGCCATTTGCTCAGTCTGAAACTTAAGCAGACTTTCGTCATCCAGAAACACATGCCATGCGATTCGGCCGCGGCCTTTTCCGGTGCCTCGCGTTTTGGCTCGCAGCTTGTCGCCGACTTTGATGTCCTCAAACGTCGCGGGCTTGCCCTTCTTCCAGAACTGAGTGTCTTTGTCGGTCTGCAGAGTCAGGCCGGTTTCCCGGATGAAAGTCTTGTCGCCTTTGGCCCAGGTGAATGGCAGCGCGCGATTCTTTGCGTCGATGGCGTCGACAAAGTAGTACTCTTTGTGGCCGTTGAGCATATTCATCTCGTCCTGGATATAAGTCAGCCAGACCCACTCGCCAGCTTCGTTTTCGTGCATTCGAAAGATGGCCCGTTCGCCAATCCTGAAGTCACTCAAGTCGCCAAATGTCGCGTGATGCAACATCTCGGCGTAAGGCATTGCGGTGAAGTGAAAGACCTCGTCATTGTGCTCGGCGCGAAACGTCCCTGTCCTCGTTTCGAGATCGACGCTTAGTAACTCGCCCCAGATGCGACGCATTCGTTCGAACGGAACGATGACCTGCCCCGGCGTGATTTTCCGGACGGCCTTCTCCGGCTTCTGATCCTCTGCCGATGCAATCCGCAGCCCCAGCAGAGCCAGAAACGCGACGATCGATAAGTAACGGACTGTTGTCTTCATGGATAAGCTCTCAAGGTTCGCATCAGCATTCTGGACGACCATCGGTCATTACAGGTTTCGCAGTCGCTTTTGACTATTCGCGACCGAAGTAGCCTTCTTCCCGTGGCAATGTCACAAACTCCCAGGCAGCCGGATAAAACCGCACGATCTTTGTCGGGCGGAAGCCTTCGAGCAGCATGCCACATTCCAGTTGAATCTGGACGCCACTGCAGCCACGCACGACCGGCACTTTGCTGATCGTCAGGATGTTGCCACCTTTGCGATCGTTGGTTGGATCGTAAGTCATCAGCGATTCCCGCGCGACGGCAATGGTGCCTTTTGGTTCCAGATCATTTTTCGCACCGCCTTTGCCGAAGAGCGTGGCCGGCCAGCCGAGCGGATCGGGATTGATGATCGTCAGCTCTTTGAACAGGGCCGGGTCGACGCCGTCAAAAAACGTGAGCGTCACGATCTGCTTTTTGTCATCGACAGCGTCTACCCAGGCTGGCAGTCCTCGTTCGCGAATGTGTAACTGGTGACGCGCCATCTGCTGGTCGGTCGCCAGTTGGCGGCTGGCTTCGTCAGTATAAATTTCCAGAATGCGACCAGGGCCGTAGAGACCAACCCACGTCCGGTTGAACAGTACCGACTGCCCCTTCGCCAGTGATTTTAACGCTGCGAATCCGTGTTCTTTGAAGACGCGAGTGCGACCGAGCAAGTCAAACGTCTTTGGATCTTCGACAGCTTTCCCCTCCTGAAACAACGTGGCGGTGAGCCTTTTCTGCTCCAGATCAACGCTGTCGATTTTCCATATCTGCTGCTGTCTCGAATGGAAGCTGAAGTCATCTTCAACGCGGATGCAGCGCCGGAACGCCGCTTCCGGAGAAATGCGATCGTGAAAGACGGCCAGCGGCGGGCGTTCGTCTGCTTCGTCCTTCAGGTAGCACCAGGTATGCAAATGCGTGCCCAGCGGGATATCACACAACGCCGCCGGTGCGCCGTTGTAATAAATGGATCCGTACGGAAGCATGTCGAGAGGCAGCGGCAGGTCCCAGACGCTTCGCTGCTGAGAATCGTTGCGGTCGACACGGATCACAAACTGTCGTTCGGTGTGGTCCATCCGGATGAGTTCACCTTGGATATAGTGCGCAGATCCTTCCGGCGGAAACTGGCCGTTGACGAGTTTGAACCACGGAAGCTTTTTATCCACACCATCATCGGTGCGAAATTGGGGTTCGCCTGCTCCGACAGAAGCAAGGCACGCACCCAGAGCAACGGTGAACAGTATGGGGACGATGTTTCGCATGGTTCATGCCACCACTTCTGAGATCGCGCCAAGGCTGTCCTGGAACTGTTCAGTTTCCACGCCGCACCGCTGCACCATCGTCAGCAGCAGATTGCTTAATCGAGCCTTATCGTCGACCGGGCGACCGCAGATTCGGTAGTGGTCGTTGGCGGCGGCGACGTTGTATTTTCCGATCTTCGGCAGGTTAAAGTCGACGTGCTGACCGTGTTTCACCCCGAGCTTCTTGCCTCCGGCATACAGGGTTGGCAGGTTCGCGTTCCCGTGGCTGTGACCGTACGACATGCCGCTGCCCCAGAGCACCTGCGTCGTATCCAGCAGGTTGCCATCGTCTTCCTGATGGGCTTTGAGTTGGTCGAGAAAGTAACTCAACTGCTCGACGTGAAACGTGTCGGTCTGAGTCAGGCGACGCAGTTGTTCCGGATCGCCGTTGTGATGCGACAGGCCGTGTCGAGTCTGCGAGATACCGATGTCCGGAATTGCTCCACCGTTCGCTTCGCTGCCGATCATGCAGGTGATGACTCGCGTAGTGTCGGTGCGAAGCGCCAGAACCATCAGGTCATAAAACAGCCGGTGATACTCGCGGACCTGATCCCGATTCATCTGCTGAGTGAATCGCCCAACGACCGAACCATCCAGGGTCGGTCGCGGCACGTCGAGCCACGCTTCGGCCTTTTCGGTGCGTAATTCGACCTGACGTACCGCTGTCAGATATTCATCAAGCTTGTTGCGATCTTCGGAGCCCAGATTCCGATTCACGCGCTGTGCGTCGCTGAGCACGGCGTCGAGAATACTTCCGCGTCGATTCAAGCGGCGGCGGACGGCCTCTTTGCCGCCTCGTTCCTCGCCAAACATGCGCTCAAAAATTGACTTCACATTCCGCTCAGCCGGGATCTGAATTCCATCGCGAGACCAGGCCAGCGAGAAGCCGTCGATCGCCATTTCCAGCGACGGAAAGCGAGTGAACTCGCCCTGCACTTCCGCAATTAACTGGTCCGCCGAGACAGAGTTTCGGAAGGCCCCGCCGCTGCTGGGCACGTTCGCACCGGTCAGCCAGACCTGATCGCAGTTGTGAGCCTTGCCGATCACCATCGGATGGTGCAGTCCGCTGATCGGCGTGATTTCGTTGCGGTGCCGTTCGAGCGACTGCAGCGGGGCGGTGAATTCATAATCTGCTCCCGCCTTTTCAATCTGCCACGTCAGCGTGTTGACGCCATTTGGAATATAAAGGAACACGCTGCGTTTCGGAGAAGCTGGCCGGGAAAGCCCTGTTGCTCCGAAGCTGGGCAGTTGCATGCAGTTCAGCATTGGCAAAGCGATGCTGGCACCAAGTCCTCTAAGAACATGACGACGGTTTAACAGCCATTTATTGGATTGAATATTCACTGGTTAGGGCCTTCCGCATTCTGGAGCACGAAGCGAGAATCAGGGGTCGAAATTCGCTACGCCTGGAGTATCAACGTCACCTCATTTGAAACAGGTCTGAAAGCACAAGTGCTTCGACGATGTCTCGCACGACGTAATTCCTGTCACGACTGATCTGGGCGATCTTGTTTAACTCGTCGCGATCTTCAAATGTGATTGTGCGGCGTAATCCGTAGGTCGCCAGCTTTTCGATGAACGTCCTGTTGAACTCGTCCAGGTCGGTCATCAGTAATTGTTTCAGTTCTCGGGCATTTTCAAATCGTCTTCCGTCCGGCAACACTCCGCTGGCATCCACCGGTGGGTCGTCTCCCGTGCCTTCGACTTTCTCATGAGTGCGCCATTCGCCGATCGCGTTGTAATTATCGAAAGCCATGCCCAGCGGATCGATGTTTCTGTGACACGACGCACACCTGGGATCATGAATGTGCGCCGCCAGTTTCATCCGGATGGTGGCTTTGGGAGCATCGACCGGGTTGGGCTCGATGGGGTCCACGTTCGCCGGTGGTGGCGGTGGCGTTCGACCAAGAATCGATTCGGACAGCCAGACGCCGCGATGGACAGGACGATGCCGGGTGCCGTCTGAAGTGAGTGAGAGAATCGCTGCGTGAGTCAGCAAGCCGCCACGGTGATGCTCGGGCTTGAGCGAGACTCGCTGAAACTCGTCGACTGGAACCTCAGGCAGGCCATAAAACCCGGCCAGTCGAGGATTCACCATCGTCCAGTCCGAATCGATAAACTCACGGAGCGTCAGGCCCTTTCGCAACACTTCGCCAAAGAACGCCAGCGGTTCCTCAATCATGCTCTGTTCAAGATGGCTGTCGTAGTTGGGGTAGATCTTTTTGTCCGGTGCGAACATGCCGACCTTTCGCAGCCGCAGCCATTGAGTCGGGAACGACCTGGTGAAGCGATCCGATCGTGGATCGGCCAGCATCCGCGCCAGTTGGCGCTGCAGTTCGGTTTTGTCGCTTAGCTGGCCTCGCTCCGCCGCGAGCAGCAGCTCGTCGTCTGGCATCGTGCTCCAGACGAGGTACGACAGGCGCGAAGCAATTTCCCAATCGTTCAACGTGTGCCGATCTGCGTGCTGGTCGCCTTCCGCGAGAAAGAGAAAACTCTTCGAACACAGGATGGCTGTCATCGCCGACTTGACCGCGTCTACAAACCTCTCGCCAGCGGCGACTTCTCCTTCGACGATCGTCAGGTAAGTCTCCAGTTCGCCGTCTTTAAGAGGTCTCCGAAACGCTCGCCTGGCCATCGCTTCCAGACCGTTGCGAACCTGATCCATGTTGCCCTCATCCTTCGCCATGTATTCGTCTCGGCGACGCTGCTCCTGCTCGGTGACGATCGGGCCGCGCATGGAAATCGAATCGATGATCAGGACGGGAACTCTGGGGAGGCCCTGCTCATCGGTGATTTTCATCTGCCACGGTGCGCGAGGATAAGCGGTCGTGATGAAGGGGATTCGGCTTGACGAATTGTTTCGCGGATGGCGTGGTCCGGCCGCGATATTGATGACATGAATCTCGGGATGACGAACGAGATGGGTCTGGAACGTAACCGTCATCGGCTTGTCTTCCGGCGCGATGATGTCCTTTTCGAACAGAACGCGATCCAGCTTGTGCTCGTACACCTGCATTCGTGGTGGCCGCTGGTCTTCGGGTTTCAATCCGCAGACGGTGTAGCTGATCTCATAAATTCCAGGTCCGGGAAAGTTGCGCCCGGGACCTCGGAAAGGACTCGACGCACGAAAGAGTTCGCCGGAGGTCGTCAGCGGGTAACGCACCTTGTCGAGCAGTCCGGCTTTCTCCAGACGTTCATAGTGAGGCTGCCCCGGTTGCATTTCGACGGCTCGCCGACTGAGGTCCAGATACTCGACCTTCTTCTCCGGGTAGGCCTCGGCCAGCACGACTTCCGCAGCCGTGATGTATTTTTCGATATGGGTTGCGGACAAAGTCAGCACCGAGCCCAGTCGCTCGAAGCCGTTCCACTCGGGGTCTTCGAGCAATCCACCGGGGTCAGCCGCGTCGTACTCGACGCCAATCAGGTCCCGGATCGAATTGACATACTCGTCGCGCGTCAGCCGGTGATACGACACTCGATCCCGTTTCGCCATCCGAGCTGCTTCGCCCTCTTTAATGCGGGCCGCCAGCCACTCGACAATCTTTGCGCTCTCGTCCGCCGAAGGTCGCTGCTTCACCTCGTCAGGAGGCATCTCGCCGGAATTGATCCGCTCGATAATCTCGGCCCAGTGAGGCGTGTCGTTGAGTCCAACTTCGCGCGACAACGTGTCGATCCGGAAGTCTCCTTCCTGCTTCTGCGCCCCGTGACAGCCGATGCAATGAGCCTCAAGATAGGGCTGAAGTTCCTTCTCAAACGACGGCTCAGCCAGCGCAATCCCCGACGTCAGGAGTGACGGCAGCAGCACAACGATAGAAAAGCGGTGAATCATGGTGGTAGCACTTTGTGTCTAGACTGGCCCTCAATGGTCGGTCAATTCAATTTGTGATTCGTCATCGATCCGCCCACTGCCCACTAATGTAAGCCGTTAATTCATGTTTTGGTAAGCGGAGTCATCAGCGTGGAATGTCAGACAATGATTTGACGCTTCCGTAATGCGACGTTTGCTTGTCCAGAGGGTGAGGCATAGCGAGTCGCAGGCTGCACCACCTGCCCGGCAATTCTCGGAGCCGGCGGAACGTGTTTTACGTTCGCGACTTCGGTGTCTGGCCGCGAGACGCTGTGAAGCGGATGCGGTACTCGCGTGACGGATCGACTGTGCGGGGGTTGGGAATCAGGATGAAGTCATCAGTGACGACCGGATTCAGATCGGCGCCTTCGATGATTTTCACGTTGCTGATTCGATCGTCGAGTAATTCGACAATGGGACGCCAGCCGCGCTGGGCACCGTTTTTGTTGACGGGTTTGAACGAGTCGCCGCCGCGCCGCGGAGTAATCGTCAGCGTGTATTCGTCGCCGTCGATTGTCAGTTGCTGGTCGTAGGCTTTGTCCCTTGAGGCCATGCCGGCCTGCCAGGCGGGGTCTCCGTAGAACGCCACGGTGTCGCGGTCCCAGAGCAGGCCGCGCGAATCGAACTCGGTCAGGCCCAGCGACCTGCCGGCTTCATTGGGATGGCTTGCCGGGATATTTCGTCCGCCGGGAACGACGTCGACTGCGACGAGATCGTCGTAGTATGTATCGAGGCGATGAATGAGGGCGTGCTGGTTGGCGTGAAAGGCTTCCGTCAGCGTGTAACGACCTGGCTGTTCGACGAAGTAGTCGAGCACTCCCCAGCCGCTGTAGCCGTACCAGGTCAGCACGCTGTAGCCAATCATCTGATGCACGCCGACGTCGTTCATCCACGCCAGAGCCATCGCGTCCGGACCGTTGATGTGCCCCATCAGGCAGTTGCCGATTGGCAGATAGACTTTGGGGTTCTTCGATTGAATTCTGAAGCGTTCTCCACCGGTTGTGACGCCGAACATGTGACCGGCTTCGGAGCGAAACTGACCGTTGCGATACCGGAAGCCAATCTGCCAGTCCCGCTCGGTCGCGTGGCCCGACGTGACGAACAGGTCTGCGGCGTCCTTCGTCAGAGTTTCCGCCAGAGCGTGCGTTGTGTCGGCCGGTCCGCGAGACTCTTTGATCTCGCCGTCCGGTTT
>JADHNX010000113.1 GCA_016779365.1 Planctomycetaceae bacterium | reverse complement strand
AAAAGAGCCGCCGATGAGACTTGAACTCATGACCTACGCTTTACGAAAGCGTCGCTCTGCCAACTGAGCTACGGCGGCTTTGTGGTGTGGAATCTAGCTCTGAGGGTGCGAGGTCGCAAGTTCAGATGGCACTGCTCCTGAAACTGGGGGCAGCGTTCTCGGACGATTGAGGATTTGGCTCACGAACATCGGGCAAGTTATCCGCTTCCGGGGTGACAGAGAACGGCGCCAAGACTCGGCCTGGCCGGTCCTGATTCACGGACGCTGCAACGTTTCTGAGGGAGATTTCAGGAATATGATTCCAGGAAATCTCTGGCGAATTTCGGCTGGTCTCTGTCAGCAATGAAGACTGGACAGGCCGAATTGGACGCAGATGGTCGCGTGCGAAAACGGTGCCGTGAAGTTCTGCTCAGAAGTTTGCAGCAGGGCGGCAAAGTGGCTACTTTTCCAGACCGTCAGGGTCTGCCGGTCTTGCGTATATTTTTGATTTGTTGCGATCGGAAGTTCTGCCCCGCTTTGAAGGCTCTTCAGGACGAGAGCCATCCGCGACCTCCAGCATGATGCTGAGAGGCGAAAGTTGTTGGCCATCACGCATGAATGCGGTGAGTCTCCAGCTGTCTGACAGTTGCATGACGCAGCAAATGCATGACTCAGCAAATTGTTGTCTGGCGGTCGGGACGTGCGAGCTGTCGCTGGAGTCACCTTGTTGGAGATTCTGGCACAGAAAGTATTTCGGAAGTGATTGTCCGTGCGGAATTTCCGCAGCGTCCCACATGTTCTGGTGCGGGATGATTCCGGGCAATCGATTGAGAATTACATTTGGCGCGTGCGCTGTTTGAACACCACGCACAATCAGGAGTCGGAAAGATGCTTGGAAGCGTTGCTGCGACGGTTTTTGCTTTGTCGATCGCTCTGGAGCCGGATGCGGCACTTCAGATGGAAGCTGATAAACAGGCTGCTCAGGAGTGGCTGATTCAGCATCCGACCCTCCAACGGATGATGGAACTTCAGAATCAGGAGCGAGCGAGATATGGTCTCCACCCGCTGACGATCAATCCAATGATGTGCCTCGAAGCGCAGCGGCACGCCAACTGGATGGCTTCGACTGGCTGGTACCAGCATAGCAATCTCGGCTGGCCGGAGATTATTCACTCGGGGCCGTACAGTCCGGAAGGAGCCGTCACCGGCTGGATTTATTCGCCGGCTCATCATTCGATCATGTTGAGTGGCGGGACTCAAGCAGGCTTTGGCTACTCGGTCAAGAATGGAACGCCATTCTGGGTCACGGTGATACAGTAGGCCGGTCGCCGATCGTCTGCTCGTCGAGTTGACTGCTCGGTCAGGTAGACTGCATCCGTGCATCGAGCGAAAAGTGGATCGGCGAAGAACCGGTCCACTTTCGATTCAATGGCTCGGTACGAACGACCGGGTTAGCATGGTCGCATCTCTTGTCACAAAGGAGCGGTCATGGCTCGGCTGTCTGTTGTGTTGTTCGGCTTTGTTTGTTTGCTGCCTCACTCTAAGTTGCTCAGTCAGACAAGTGCCGTCGAGGCGGAGCGTACGATTGCGTTGACCGACGGAGTCAAAGCTCGGTGCGTCGAAGTTCTGACGGAGGGGCTTCACAGCGAAGAGTTCTGGCCGTCGATCCACGCCGCAGAGGGGTTGACGCTGGGTGGGTTCGGCGACCTGGTGCGGAAGCATCTTGAACCGAAGCTGTCGACGCCGCTGGATGATCAGCAGCGGTGCGGAGTCAGTCGCGAGCTGATCCGAGCAGGCGACCGGCAGAAACGAAACGTCATGCTGGGGATTCTTGCCGGTGACGACGACTTCGGTCACGTCCACGCTGCCGAGAGTCTTTACAAGGTCGAAGAGATCGGCGACGGCGTTGCGATGCGTCGGGCGTTTGAGCAGACCGGGAATCTTCGCCTGCGAGTCATGGCGGCGGCGGCTTTGGGGCGTTGCGGCAATCCCGAAGCGATGACGTTTATCCGAAGCATTCTCGATCACGACGATCCCGAAGTTTACAAACTGGGAGCCTGGATTCTGGGGCGGATCGGTTCGGTCAGTGATATCCCGCTTTTGAAAAAGCATGTCGCCAAATGTCCTGACGAGCTGACGCGAGCCTATTTCGATAACTCGCTGGCGGCGCTCGGCGATGAAGCCGGGCTTGCCGCGTTGGCGAAGAGTTTGATGAGCGACGACTCTGCGGTGAGGACGTACGCCGCGACTTTTGCTGGCGACGCTCGGGCTGTCGGAGTTGCGGACGCATTGACGAAGATGCTCGACGACACGCACGCTGATGCTCGATACCGAGCGGCTCAGTCGCTGCTGTTTCTTTCCCGTCCGTCGGGGCTCGCAAGAACAATGGAAGTGTCGACGCTTGTGTGGAAAGCGACGACGAAAAATCCTCGATACACCGAAGGTTCAATTGTCGAACTGGCTGACGGATCGTTGCTCTTTGCCGTGACCGAGTTCCAGGACAGCGGCAGCGACTTTGCGAAAGCTCAGATCGTCGGTCGGGTTTCGCGGGATGACGGTCAGACCTGGGAAGCATCGCGAACGCTGCAGGAGAACACCGGCGGGCTGAACGTGATGAGTGTGACTCTCCGCCGGAACGGCTCAGAAATCTCGATGTACTATCTCCAGAAAAACGACGTCAACGATCTCGACATGTTTGTCCGAACGTCGAGCGACGAAGGCAAAACGTTTGGCAAGGCGACGCTCGTGACGGCCGACTCCGGTTACCACGTCATCAACAATGACCGAGTGACGCAGCTTTCGTCGGGACGGTTGTTAGTTCCTGCGGCGTCGACTGCCGACGTGAAGACCGTCAACCATTTCGTTTCGCATTGCTACATTTCTGACGATGGTGGCAAGACCTGGCGAAACGGAAAAGGACATGTCGATGCTTCGAAGCGAGGGGCGATGGAGCCGGAAGTTGTCGAGCTGAATGACGGTCGAGTTCTGATGATTGTCCGGACACAGCTGGGGTACATCGGCAAGAGTTACTCCAGCGATGGCGGCGAAACCTGGAGCAAGCTGGAATCGCTCGGCGTGCGCGCTCCCGAAGCTCCTTCAACGCTGAGACGGATTCCGTCGACCGGTGATCTCGTTCTGATCTTTAACGACACATTCACTCCCGGAGCTGGTCACGGTGGAAAACGGACGCCCTTGACGGCAGCGATGTCGTCGGACGAAGGTCTGACCTGGAAGAACCTCGGCAATCTTGAGTCGGACGCAAGTAAGACTTTTTCCTACACAAGCCTGACGTTCGTCCGTGACCGCGCGGTGATGAGTTACTGGGAAAGTGGCGAAGGTCGCCAGCTTTCGTGTCGCTTCCGATCGGTTCCCGTCAGCTGGTTCTACCGTTGAGTCTGGATTTGAGCGATCTCCTCGCTTCAAAATAGCGGACTGGCAGAAGGCTTCGGCGTCGACTCAAAAGGCGACTCGCGACGTGTCCAGCCGTCGGGCATGTGGCCGACGCTGAGCCGGTTGACTGGCGGGCAGCGGGCAGGGCGGTGCTATTGTGAGGTGTCGAGAGCTTCTGCTTCAGCGGCTTCGAAGACGGACTCGGGCACTGCTTCATTGGCCTTTTCGGCGGTTGGTGGCTCGCTCGTGAGGACCGTTACGAAGGCGAAGATCAGGCCAGCGACAGCCCCAATCATGATGGCAGTTGTTCGCTCGACCCCAAGCGATTTAAGAAATCCTGGCGAACGAAGGCGTCGTGACTGTCTGGCTTTTTCTGAGGAACTGATGCTGGACATGGCCTGGTCTCAATGAATGTTCCCGGTAATTTCGACAGGGAATACTTTGTTTCAGCGGCAAATGGTTCGCCGACTCTGTGATTCATCCGTGTGTTGAAAATCTGCCACTTGCCCGCAGAATCCATTTCATCAGAACACCCGGTTGTAGACGCGAATTTTCCACAGGATTACTCAGACTTCCGAAAAAATTGGTACCGTCGGCTCGGTGTCTTTATGTTTTTTCAGTTTTTAACGGTCTTCCACGTTCTGACGATAATTCCGTCGACGCTTTCGAACCTGCTAGTTTGTCTGGAGATGCGGTGCTTGTTTTCGTTTACGGAACTTTGCAGCGAGGCCGGGCTCTGCATCATCACCTGGCAGGGCAGCTCTTTGTGGGAGCGGCGAAAACTCAACACCTCTACCGGCTGTACCGAATCGACTGGTACCCTGGTCTTGTTGAACACCGATCGTCCGGGCAGGGGCTGGCAATCCACGGCGAGGTGTGGGATGTTGACGAGCCAGTTCTGAAGGTTCTCGATGAAGTCGAGGAAGTCGACTCCGGCCTCTACGAACGTCGGCTGATCCGGCTTCAGGAACCGTTCGAGCAGTCTGACGTGGTCGCGTACTTTTATCTGGGTGATGTTGAAGACTGTTTGGACAACGGCGATCGCTGGTAAACCATGTGGCAACTTTTTCTACATCTCTCTGATGGCTACCTGCTGGCGATGGCTGTGTGGCTGGTGTTTCTCGGCCTGTTTCCAGTGATGCTGATTCGTTGGCGACGCAAATGGGCTGCGGAAAAGAGTCGGCGGAAACTGATTTACGCGGGACTGTCCGCGTGGTTGTGTTTTGGAATGCTCACGCTGCCCGAACTTGGCTTCGCGCTGTTCTATGACACGACCGATTCTTTTGACATGACGAACGTGTCGAGACGCTGGTTCGAAGTTCACGTTGAGCCTGATGTTCGAGTGCTTGAGTTTGGGAACGAAACGGGAATTCAATACCGCAGTGCATCGGACATTGCATTGAATCCTTCCGGCGGAGTTCGTCACATTTGTTTTCTGGGGGACAGCTTTACGTTCGGACATGGTGTGGCTGACGTCGCCGATCGGTTCAGTGATCGGGTGGCGAAGAAGTTGAAGGCTTCTGAGCCGTCGAACTTTGAAGTCTCCAACCTTGCCTGGCCGGGGACTGATCTGCTTTGGGCGGAAGCGGTCCTGAAAAACTCGTTCGCGGTTGATGGCCGAATCGATGATGCCGTGTATGTGCTTTGTCTGAACGACATCGAAGCCTTTGATGATCCGACGATGTCGAAAAGTTCGAGCCTCTCTCACTTCGAGCCGCCGGGTTTCCTTTTTCGAGACACCTACTTTTTCAACTGGCTGTATTTCAGAACGCAATCGGTGTTTCAGCCGCAGACTCGAAGTTACTACTCGTTCGTAAAAGATTACTACCAGGGCGACCCGTGGCTGCGATTTCGCGAGGCTCTGGCCAGAACGTCAACGATGTGTCGCGACCATGATTGCCGGTTCCGAGTGGTCATTTTTCCGTTCCTGCACAACCTCGGCCCCGACTATCCGTTCCGCGAGATTCATCGTCAGGTCAAGGCGGACTGTGAGAAACTCAGGATCGATTGCTTTGATCTGGGCCCGGCGCTTTCCTTGCACGCTGACGAGCGGCTGACGGTCAACCCGTTCGACGCGCATCCCAACGAGCGTGCTCACGAAATCGCCGCCGAAGCTCTGGTCGACTGGCTTACCGATTTCAGAGTTAGGACAGTGTCTCCCGACAGTGGGGATACCGATTCGGGCGAGGCGAGCGAGTCACTGGAAAGGCCATCTGACGACTGATACGATCGCTGCTCGGTTTCCACGCTCAAATTGACTGGAAATCGTAGTTTCCTGCCCGCCTGAGTTCCGTCCAGGAACGCTGTATTTCTCTCCCGATCGGACTCGAAATCTGAGTCATTGTCGTTTGATCTGACGCAAATAATTGCCCACTCGCAGTCGGTGCTGGCGGCGAGCGACCGTAAACAAAGCAGTCTTCTTCAAGGAACGTTGATCATGGCCAGGAGTCTTTCACGCCGTAAGAATATTTTTTCAGTCGCGTGTTTTTCCGCGGTTGCCATGTTCGCTGCGGTAACGATGTTTTCCGGGTGCGGGAAGACGGACCCGACTGGGAAAGAGCCGAAGGGCGACGATCCACCGGTTGGCGGAACATCGTTTCTCAGTATGGGCACCGCGCCGATCGGCGGAACATTTCCGATCGTCGGCGACGCCATCGCTCAAACGTTGAACACCCACAAAGGTGACAATAACTGGAAGGTTCAAGCCAAAGGAACAAAAGGTTCTCAGGCGAACATTCGAGGTCTGCAGAAAGGCGAACTGCAACTCGCACTGTCAAACTCGGCGATCTCTTACTTCGCGTTCCGAGGCGAATCGTCGTGGGACCAGAAGTACGATATTCGAGCGGTTGTCACGATGGCTCCAAACGTTGCCATGTTCGTGACCAAAGCTGACTCAGGCATCAAGTCAATTGCTGACTTGAAGGGCAAACGAGTTGTCATTGGGCCTGCCGGTGCAGGTTTTGAAATGTTCGTCGGCCCGATCCTGGAAGAGCACGGCGTCAGTATGGAAGACATCGACAAAGTTAACGCGCCGCAGGGGCCGGCTGTCGACATGTTGTCAGACGGTTCAGCGGACGCGGCGTTCCTGGGCGGAGCAGTTCCGGCGGCTGCCATCAGCCAGGCATGTGCTTCTTTCGAAACGATTTTTGTTCCATTTGATTCTAAAGTTCGGCAGCGACTGATCGAGAAGTACCCGTTCTTTCATGCGTTCACAATTCCAGGCAACACTTACCAGGGACATGAAGAACCGTTTGAAGGTTTGAACGTCGGGTCAATGCACGTCATTACGTCTGCGTCGGCTGACGAGGAGCTGATCTATCAGCTCACGAAAACGACCTGGGAATCCCGAGCAGATATTGCAGCCAAGCACGGAGCCGGCAAGGCGATCAATGAGAAAAACGCTGCTCGGTACACGGGGACCGATTTTCATCCGGGAGCGATTCGTTTCTACAAAGAAGCAGGAATCTGGCCGGAGTCTGAAGGTGCAAACGACGCGGTGACTGGCGGAGCGGCCAGTGTTGAAACCGAAGCCTCTAAAGAAGCTGCTCCGGAAGAAAAGCCTGCGAAATCTGAAGAATAGAACTGCTCCTGAGGCGTCGGGCGAGTTCTGAAAACATGAGCTTCCGAAACTCCATGTGAGTTTTCGGCGTTTGGTGAGTCGGCACAAAGGCAGGCAAACGCTCTGCAGGTGACTGCCGTTATGGGGAGCAACCAAGAGTGACTGGCAACGATAACGATCAATCGACTTCTGATTCGCAGGACGTTTCACAGCCCGAAACCGGTGATGCGTCTGCAACCGCGCCGACAAAATCGCCAAACGCGTTTCAGAAGATGTCGAAGTTCGTTGTACCGTTCCTGAGCGTTCTGCTTTGCCTCTTTACGCTGGGAGAGGTCAATTACAACCTCATGCAGCCGCAGTCGGCGCTGGCGTTGTTCGTTCTGTTTGGAATGGCTCTTTGTTTTCTTCAGCATCCGATGCATCCGAAGCTGAAAGATAACCAGATTGCTCGTTGGATCGACGTTTTTCTGGGAGTCGCCGCGTGTGCCTGCTGCGCTTACGTGATCGTCCAGACGGAGCCGATGTTTGAGAGCCTCTGGCTTAAAGGTCAGTCGCTGGCGAATCGAGCCGGCGATGAACAACCACTCGATTATCAGGTCGGACTGGTAGGGCTGGTTCTGGTTCTCGAAGCCACTCGTCGAACC
Source organism: Planctomycetaceae bacterium (assembly GCA_016779365.1). GTDB lineage: Bacteria > Planctomycetota > Planctomycetia > Planctomycetales > Planctomycetaceae > JABMPE01. The sequence goes on along the minus strand of JADHNX010000113.1, from coordinate 2,768 downwards.
ATCGGCCTGATCGTTCCACTGCTCGCTCTGACTTTCGTCGGGCATTCCTACTATTGCTTCGCGGTGCAGACGCACGGCTGGCCATCAATGCCGACCTGGTTGCTTCCGCATGCTGGCCAGAGTGTCGACGCGATAGTTGCCACGACTTACCTGCAGACTCTGGGAGTCTTCGGGCCGGCTGCGACGGTCATGTTCAAGTATGTGTTCCTGTTTGTGGTGTTCGGAACGTTTCTCGAAATGTCCGGAGCAACGCAGTTTATTATCGACTTCGCGGAAAAGATTTTCGGGCGAAGTCCTGGCGGTCCAGCGAAGGTTTCGGTGCTTGGCAGTGGTTTGATGGGATCACTGTCTGGCAGTGCCGTTGCCAACGCGGTGACCACCGGCGCCTTCACAATTCCAATGATGAGGAATGCTGGTTTCGAGCGTCACATTGCGGGCGGAATCACGGCCGCTGCTGCGTCAGGTGGAGCTCTTGTGCCGCCGGTAATGGGAGCCGGCGCGTACATGATGCTGGAACTCGTCCAGCCGCAAGTCACGTTTTTGCAGGTCGCCAAAGCTGCGCTTGTTCCTGCGATTTTGTACTACTTCTCCATCTTCATGATCGTTCACTATTACTCGAAAAAAGTCGGCGCAAAACCGATTCAGAGTGAAGGCAAGGACAAAGGCTCCATCTGGAAATTCGAAGCGGTTGTTTTCTTCGGAGCGCTCGGCATTCTTGTTGGACTTCTGGTCTGGGGATTTTCGCCGTTCAAGTCGGTGACAGGTGCATTGATCGGGATTCTGTTCCTGTCGATATTCCGAAAGCAACTGGCGCTGGGGACAACTCCAAGATACCTCGCTCTCGGCGCATTCGCAGCGGGCGCGTTGATTCATCACTTCGCGTTTTCGGAAATGGTGGGTGAACCGTCGATCCGTCAAATGACAGAGTCATGGCTTGATTCAACCTTGATCGGGACATTCTGTCTGCTTGTTTTCGGGCTGCTGCATCCGGCATGGCGGCCTTCCATGTTGAAGGCGTTTGGTTCTTCAGCGCGGAATGGGGTTTCGCTGGTGGCTGCAAGTGCGTGTGTTGGAATCATCATCGGGATCGTTCAGCAAACCGGCATCGCTACTGATTTCAGCGCGACAATTCGTGGCGTGGTCGAGACCAATCTTTTTGCCGCATTGATGGGCATCATGGTCTGCTCGCTGATTCTCGGAATGGGCGTGCCGTCGGTGGTGTGTTACCTGCTCATGGCAACTCTGATGGGATCGTTGCTGGGCGAACTTGGTGTGATTCCTTTGTCGGCTCATCTTTTCATCTTCTACTTTGGCATGATGTCGATGGTCACCCCGCCGGTGGCACTCGCGGCTTATGCGAGCGCGTCGATTGCCGACGCGCCGATCATGAAGACATCGTTCGCGGCGTTTGCGTTTTCTCTCGTTGGTTTTTCGTTGCCATTCATGTTTGTCTATCGGCCACAACTGACGCTGCAAAGCGACGCTCCCGAAGTGAAGCTGATTTCTTACAAGCCGGCAGATGAAGCGGGTGAGCCTGGCGTTTTGCGCGTAACTTTTGAGCGATTCGGAAACTCAGTGCCTGGTGCAAAGGCGTTGCTCATGCAGCCTGGCGTTTCTGAGACTCTGACGCTGGAAACGGGAGACTACGGAAGCATCAGAGCCGAGGTCCTGCCGGGCGACTGGACGTTGAAGTTGCAGTTGCCGAAGTCTCAAACAGACGAAGAGAAGGAGAGCGGTGCGGCAGTTGCGTTCGGCGATTCGCTGCATATCGGCGCGATCGATATCTATGACCAGGCTCGGGATGAAGCTGCCATTACTGACGAGGAGAAGCTGAATTTCTCATACACATGGGGCAAATTCACAGACCAGCGGTTGTCGATTGTGAGCGTCATCATGTCGGTTGCTGCGGCGGCCATTGGGATCATGGCACTGGCTGCCGGTCTGGCTGGCTACCTGCGAAACCTGCTGAATCCGATGTGCAGAGCTCTGCTGTTTGTGGCGGCAGCGTTTCTGCTATACCCAGGCTCTGGTCTGGATGTCGGAGGATTCCGATTGCCGATTACTGACGTGATCGGGTGCGTCATTTTTGCGGTGACCATCGTCGTGGCGGGAAAGCCTGCCGGTGACGATGCATCTTCTGCAGAGCCTGCCGCTGCTTAAATGACATTCTTCCAGCCGGTGAGTCGTCTGACAGCTCGGCGAATGACTCCGGGACGAACCATTGTCAGCAGGACACCGGCCATTAACGCCTGACCTGGCGAGGATTGCCCGGCTGCTCGGCGAGTGGTTTCGGCTGCTTCCTTGAACTGAGCGGGTTCGGGAAGTGGCGGAGGTAATGGGCCATCAACAGCCGAGTTTTCCGGAACGACCTGGAGCGAGCCATCTTCGTTCATCGGAAGCAGCATCGGGAACGCTTCACGCAGACGTCGCGGTTCGGCTTCTGTGTCAGAGTTTGATTCGGCAGGTTCTTCGCCAGCGACTGGCTTGACTGTTTGTGGGTTTGCGTCGGGTCGATCCTGAAAGAGCGAATTGACAACGTCCCGACGTCGCTGCTGAGTCTTTTCGGTCGGAGTTTCGGAATTCTGCTCGGCGATTCGAATTGGATTTTCGAGCTGTTCGTCGGGCACTCCGCGGGGAGTTGGCTGCAAGTCTGGATTCTCGTCTGCAGTGCTCCAGCCAGGAATTCGTTCCGTACCGATTCCGATTGTCGCGTCCGGTTTTGTGGAGTTCACAATGCTGACAAAGATTGGCGGTGGAGCAAAAATTGG
>JADHNX010000112.1 GCA_016779365.1 Planctomycetaceae bacterium | reverse complement strand
TTAATCCGTGTCGCCGTTTGAGACTGTCGTCAACCGTGTTGAAACGGCGTCGCCGTCAAACTACCTCGTCGAGCGGTCGCTGCCGATTGGATCCCAGCCGGCGATCGCGGCTTCCGGAGCGAGCACGAAGATTTCCACGCGGCGGTTCTGGCTGCGAGCTTTCTCGTCCGTATTCGGCACGACCGGCTGATTGTCCGCATAACCGGCGGCACCCATCCGCTCTTTGGTGAGTCCTGCTTTTCCAAGATCGACGACCACGCTGTTAGCACGGTTCGTCGAAAGGTGCCAGTTGGTCGGGTGCTTCGCCAGAGTCGACGCCTTTTTGATCGCTTTGTCGTCCGTGTGGCCAACGACGAGGATGTTCAGCCGCTGAGCTTCGCCCTCGTTCATGATTTTTGCAAAGTCGCGAAGCAACTGAGTCGCGCTGGACTTGATCGTCGCGCTGCCGGAATCAAACAGGATGTCTGAGGAAAACTTGCTGACTCCGGTATCCGGGTCGAAGTTGAATCCCGGATATTTTTTCGCAAGGTCGGCGAACTTCTGATTCGCAGACTGCGGCAGCGGATTCTGAAGATTCTTGAGTTGGTCCTGCAGCGAGACGAAGCGATTCTTCATCTGGTCTCGCTCAGCGTTGAGATTGTCCAGACGCGAGGTCGCGACCTCCAGCCGCCTCTTGTAGTCCTCGTTCTGCTGCTGAAGCTGCGCGAGCGACTGCGACGCTGCCGCGTTCTGGTCGGCCAGAGCTTTGTTCTGACCGTGCAGTTCTCGAAGCTGAAGCTGGCTTTGTCGCAGCCAGTTATTGGGAACGAGATTACACCCGGACTGCCCCATTGCGAGAGCACTCGCGACAAGACAGAGAAAGGCACGAGTTGAGACAAGCATTCAGAACTCCTTTTCGTACCGTCTGCTCTGATGAATCAGGAGAGAGGCCGTTTGTTGGGAAGGCGACACGCTGGCCCGCGGGAAGGCGTCGATGTCGAAGAAGGAGGGACCGCAATCGGCGCAGAAATATCCATCCCAATGAAAAAGGGATGCACAAAACAGCAACCGAAATTGTGTAAGTGGGGGAGCTACAGCGAGATGAGAAGGCTCGACAGGACGTCGAGAGTGTTTCAGCGAGGGAAACTTTTGAGGAGGTCGCGGTTTATAACCAACCTCTGGCGGGCCACAAATACCAGTTTTGCTTAGTTCTGGGTCAGTTTCCGAAGGCTCCGGCGATTTTCCGCGACCGGAAAATTACTCGGCAATTCATTGCCCCGGCCGGTGCATTTTCGGAAAACGCTCTGTTAAACTCGCTTGTTTGGCCCGCAGCCTGCTCCGCGAAATCGCAAATACGATGCTGCGGGCGTTGCTGTTTTCGGTCCTGATGATTCGCATCAATTGAACTACTTTGACAGGCGGACTTCGTTGTGAGTGCAACTTCGGTAATCGGGCTTCAGTGGGGTGACGAGGCCAAAGGAAAAATCGTTGACCTGCTGACAGAGCAGCATGACATCGTGGTTCGATACCTCGGCGGCAACAACGCCGGCCACACCGTCATCTTTGGCGGCGAGACCTATAAACTTTCGCTGCTGCCCGCTGGAATTCTGCACGACTCCGTCGTTTCCGTCATCGCGACCGGCGTCGTCATCAACCCGAAAGCCTTCCTGGAAGAGTTGGGCCGAATCGTCGAACGCCGAGGCAACGTTCCGCCAGAACGAATGCTGATCAGCGACCGAGCCCACGTCATCTTCCCGTACCACATGGCCGAAGAAGCAGCGTTCGAAAAAGCTCGCGGCGGCGACGCCATCGGCACGACGATGCGAGGCATCGGAACCTGCTACCGAGACAAAGCCGGACGAACTCATGCCATCCGCATGGGTGACCTGATCAACCCGGACCGTCTCCGTCGTCGGCTGGAGGAAATCGTCCCGCAGAAAAACCGAGCGATCGCCGCTCTCGACGATGACTTCGTTCCGTTCGAAGTCGACGTAATTTACGAAGAGTATTCCAACTATGCCGACCAGCTTCGCCCGTACGTTACCGACACGACGTCGTTCCTGCACAAAGCCGTCGCGGCTGGGAAGAAGCTGCTGTTTGAAGGCGCTCAGGGTTGCCTGCTGGACATCGACCACGGATCGTTCCCGTACGTGACCTCGTCAAACAGTTCCGGTTGCGGAATTCACAGTGGCAGCGGAGTCTCCGAACGAGTCATCTCAAAGATGATCGGCATCGTGAAGGCTTACACAACGCGAGTCGGCGGTGGCCCGTTCCCCACCGAACTCGACGACGAAATCGGTCAGCACATCCGCGACGTCGGAAACGAATACGGAACCGTCACCGGCCGGCCTCGTCGTTGCGGCTGGTTCGACGCCGTGGCCACCGGCTACGGAGCACGGCTCAGCGGAGTTGACTGCATCGCCGTCATGCTGGTCGACGTGCTCGACGGTCTGGACGAAATCAAGATCTGCGAGGCTTACGACTTCAACGGCGTTCGAACAACAGACTTCCCGTCGCACGTTGAAGACCTGGCTCAAATGAAACCGATTTACCGAACCGTCCCCGGCTGGAAAACCGACATCACCGGAATTCGCAAACGCGCCGACCTCCCGGAGAACGCACTCAAGTACGTCGAAACCGTTGCCGAGCTGGTTGGTTACCCCGTCGAAATCATCTCAGTCGGCCCCGACCGCGAGCAGACAATTCTCGAGTAGCTGGTTGGGTTTCCTGCAGGGTGCGTCTTGACGCACCACTGTTTTACACGCTGCTGTTTTACGCGCTGCTGCGGTGCGTCGAGACGCACCCTACGAAAACTGTGACTTGCAACCCTTTCGCCGAGGAGCAGCATGACCACGCGATTTCAGGCGATTCTTGTTGTTTTGGCTCTTTCGACAGCCCCGGCTTTCGCTGAGCCGCCACATGTCAGTTACATCTTTCCGGCAGGTGGGCAACGAGGAACGGAAGTCTCGTTCAAAGTCGGAGGCCATTATCTGCATGAGGGCTGCCCGTTTGAGATGACAGGCCCCGGTGTCGATGCCTCGCCTCGGATCGAACGCACAAAAACGATCTGGTTCGAAGGGCCGTTGATTCCTCAGCCGGCGTCGCAACGCAAAGAAGACTACCCGAAGGATTACCTCGGGGCGGTCACAATCGCGGAAGACGCACCGCTCGGAATTCGCAAGTGGCGAGTCAACACGTCGCAGGGCGTCACGCCGCGCATGAAGTTTGTCGTTGGCGACCTTCCAGAAGTCGTCGAAAAAGAGATCGACGGAGAGCCGATCCCGACCAGCGTGCAACTTCCGGTCACGATTAACGGGCGCATCTTCCCACGGGAAGACGTCGACATCTGGACGTTCGACGCCAAAGCCGGTGAGCGGATCTCGTGCGAAGTCAACGCTGCCAGAATCGGGTCACCGCTGGATTCTCGAATCGAAATTCGAACTCCCGATGGCACCGTCCTTACAGAAAACGTCGACGCGCTGGGAGTTGACTCGTTCGTTCAGTTCGTGGCACCGAAAGCTGGCCTCTACGAATGCCGCATCCACGACATCGAATTCGGAGGTCTTCAGCACTACGTCTACCGCCTGACAATCCGCAAAGGGCCGTATCTCGAATCGGTCTATCCGTTGGGGGGGCAGCGAGGAGACTCGGTCACGCTCCAGCTTTCCGGTTCGGAACTGCCAGCAACTCAAGCAACCATCGCCATTCCCAAAGACGCAGAACTGCAACTCAACTTGAGCCTGCCGAACGTCACTGCCAACAACGTCACGCTCGTAACAGGTGACTTGCCCGAGCATCTGGAAGTCGAACCGAACGACTCAACAGACGCCGCGAAGACAGAAGCCGTGCCCGTCAAATCGGGAATTGTTTTCAACGGTCGCATCGACAAGCCGGGAGACATCGATCTGTTCCGCTTCTCAGCAGAAGCCGACCGAACGCTGCTGCTGGAAGTGCAGTCATCCCGACTCGGAACACCGCTGGATTCGGTCCTGAGCGTGCTGTCGAACGATGGGAAACAGCTCGCAACGAACGACGATCTGACTGGCGGCATTCCGGATTCGCGACTCGTCTGGAAAGTTACAAACGGAGAATCATTCTTCGTGCAGATTCAGGACCAGTTTGACCATCAAGGCGGAAGTCGCTTTGCCTACAGAATTTCGATCGAGGAAGTTGCCGAGCAGCACTTCACGCTGAAACTCCCCGTCGACACGGTGAACATCGAACAGGGAGCCGAAACCAAACTGAAGATCGGAATCGATCGGTCGTTTGGCTTCAAAGGCGAAGTCGAACTTTCAATCGAAGGTTTGCCAGATGGTGCAACTGCCGAACCAGTCAAGATCGCTAAGAATCGACAGGACGCTCAACTGGTCATCAAAGTCGACGATTCCGCGAAACCGCAAGTGGCCGAACTGAAAGTCGTCGGCAGGACGATCGACATTGAGCCTGAAATCAAGAAGAAAGCAACCTTCGCTTCTACGCCGGGCGACCAACCCGTCGCGGGTCTGACTTTGGGAGTGGCTATCAAAACTCCCTTCCGCATTCACTCGCCGTTTGAAACTCGCTACGCCTCGCGCGGCACGACTTACACGCGGCATTACTACATTGACCGAGGCGGCTTCGAAGGCCCAATCGAAATCGAAGCTGCCGATCGACAGGTCCGACATCTTCAGGGAGTGACTGGCCCGAAGGTGACCGTCCCTGCTGGCGAGTCTGAATTTGACTACACGGTCAGCCTGCCGCCGTGGATGGAGATTGGTCGAACCAGTCGTTTTTGCCTGATGGGTTCGGCATTCGTCGAGGACGAAGCCGGCACGAAGCATCGAGTCAGTTTTTCGTCGGACGCGCAGGACGACCAGGTCATCGTGCTCGTTGACCCCGTCCGAATCAGTATTCAGCTTCCGTCATCAACGTTCGTTGTGACTCGCGGCAGTTCAGTCGAAATTCCTGTCAAAGTGGTGCGAGGAACCGGTCTGGCTGGCGACGTTGGAATCCACGTTTCGGCATCGCCTCATCTCAAAGGCTGGTCGGCGACGCCGTTCGTCATTGCCGCCAAAGATGACGCCGGCCTGTTGAAACTGCACGTTGAGCAGAACTCAAGCGACGTGTTCAACGCTCCGCTCATAGTGCATGCAGAAATGAAAGATGCAGATGGCAAGCCCGTTCGTACTGAGTCGAGAATTCACATTCGCTTTCGGGATGACCAGACAGTCAGTCAGCGATCAGGTGGCGCGAGCAAATAGGTCCGTCAATCGCTCCGAAATTCTGCAGAACGATTGCACCCCATGAGCAACGGCAAGAAACAACCCGGCCAACATGCTGATGAATCATCGGCGGCGGCCACGTTCACGCAGACGGCGACTGCGTGGCACGAAGCCGGGCACGCGGTGATGGCTGTTTCGCTGGGACGCTCCATTGAGAAAGTCACGATCTCGCCAGCTCAACTACAGACGGGCGGCAGCCGGCTGGGCATCTGCAAAATTCAGAAGGGACGGTCGAAGGCGTCGAATGATCGACTCGAAGAAGACGTCATGATTCTGCTGGCCGGAATGGTTGGCGAAAGCCGCTTTACCGGTCGGTACTGCGTTGACGGAGCGGCTCAGGATCTCGCTTTTGTCGAGCGACTGCTTTCGACACGAGCGAGCAACGAGCGACAACTGGAACGTCTCACCCGCCGCATGCTCGACAAGACCGAACACTCACTTTCCGAATCCCGTCATGCCGAAGCCATCAGACTCGTCGCCAGCGAACTCGTCAGCAAAATCACGATCAGCGGTCGTGCTGTGCGTCATTTCTTCGAACAGGCAACACGCGAGTCGAATTAGGCTGGCGTCTCATTCAACGCGCCGCCGAACGATTTCCGGCAGACGTTTGTCGTTTATGTTCACAATCCTCACGTGAGCATCGTTGCTGAGTTTCGGGCCGGGTGTGCTGCGACCTTCGGCCACCTGCTGCTGAAGAAGTGCGACCATTGCCGCAACCCGCTCTGGATACTGCGAAGCAAGGTTGTTGTCTTCGTGAAGATCGTTGGAGAGATCGAAGAGCTGGACAAACGGAGCTCGCACCAGGTCCGACTCGGTGAACTGCCCTTCGAAGTTCTCCAGAGCCTGCTTCCAGGCGACTGCCGGCATTGGATCGTTGCCTTCCGCGTTAGGCGAGTCTGTCGTGCCACTGCCGGGGCAAAGACAGAGTTTCCAGTTTCCGTCTCTCACCACGAACGAAGTTACCGACTGCATGATGAGATTCTGCCTCTGGCCCTTAGCGTTCGAATCGCCCAGCAGTCTGGCGAAACTTATCGAGTCGGGCCCTTCGTGGTCTGCAAGTTTCACATCCACCAATTCGGCAAAGGTCGCCATGAAATCGTTCAGGCCGACCAGAGCATCGCACGTCGATCCTTCGGCAATCACTCCCGGCCAGCTGGCAATAAGCGGCACTCGCAAGCCACCTTCGTAAACCGAGAACTTGTAGCCTCGATGTGGCCCGTTCGAGTAATGCCCTTTGGCTTCGAGTTTTTGAATCTGCGCGGGTGTCGCCTTCAGAATGTTGCCGGCGTACGAAGCCGGACCGTGATCCGACGAAAACATGACAAGCGTGTTCTCATCGAGTCCCTGTTTCTTCAGTGCCGACATGACACGTTCGACCGAGTGGTCGACTTCCATCACAAAGTCACCGTATACGCCGAGTTTGCTCTTACCCTGCCAGTCGACTCCGGGGCTGATCGGTGTGTGCGGCGCCGTCAAAGCCAGAAACAGAAAGAACGGATCGTCCTTCTTCTGCTTCGCGAGAAACGATTCTGCTTCGGAGTAAAACGTCGCCAGAACTTCATGATCAAGAAAGTTCTTTTCGGCAGGACCGACTCGATTGAAGGCACTCCAGCCTTTTTGCGCCGTGACTTCGCCCTGCCACTCGTTGTTTCGGGCAAACGCGTACGGATACATGTCCAGCGAGCCGGGCAGAATGAAACTCTCGTCAAAACCAAACTGCGGCGGGCCGTATTTGAGTGGCTTTGTGAAATCGACGTTCGTCGGGTTCTGAGATCTTCCGTCGAACGTGGTCATCGTCGTACCGAGATGCCACTTGCCCACATAGCCGGTGCGATAACCGGCTCGCTTGAGAACCTTGCCAAGCGTCGACTTTTCGGTGTTCGGACGCGGTCCAACAAACCCCCACGGACCGCTGCCCACCGTCGCCCCGAAACGCCAGTTGTACCGCCCGGTCATCAACGCCTGACGAGTCGGCCCGCAAAATGAAGCGTTGACATGAGCATCGGTAAAACGCACCCCGCCAGCGGCGAGAGCATCAATATGCGGAGTGTCGATCATACAACGTTCGCCGCCGTAACAGTTCACGTCGCCAATGCCCAGATCGTCAGCGAGGATGAAGACGATGTTCGGCTTTGCAGCGAGGACGCTCGTCGGAGCACTGCACAGAACGACGACAACAACGACGACAACAACAACAAGGAACAGGCAACGGCACATGCAGGCATCCTCAAGGAAACGTCGAAGCAAAAGCGAGGGGCACTTCGTTGGAATTCGGCGTGTGCTTACTTTTGTTTCTTCGGAGCTGACGTGTCGTTGTTTGCCGGGATCGGGCTTTCAAAACCGAGATACACTTCCGGCTTGACGCCGCGAGCGTAGCCGCCACCTCGGAAGGTATTCGGCTGGTACCTGCCTACGAAATCGATCGATGAGTCCGCTTTGATTTTGTCTTCCAGGCCAACCAGCCAGTAAGTCGCGTTGACAATCATCCGGCGATAGCCATCGTTCAGGATGTCTTCGGACGCTCCATAGAGCGACGTGAAGACTCGGCCTTTCTGTCCGTTCTCGCCGGTGTACTCGCGCGTCCATTCCGAAGCCATCGGCGGTTTGGTTGCGTCTGGCTCGCCGTCGGCCTGCATGCTCATCAGCGGCTGAGCGATCGTCAGGATATTCCAGTCATCCTGCGGCACCGCGTTGTAGCCACCGGCCTGAACGTGAATGTTGCTGACACCTTTCAGAATCGGGTGACTGGCTTTGTCTGGAACAATCGTTATCCGAGTGCTTTGCTGATGGTTTTTTCCGTAGTGGCCGACCCAGGTCTGCCCCAGCACCTGGTGACCGAATCCCAGTTCGTAGCCTTCCGCTTTCGACTGAAAGTCGTACTTTGAAAACTCGCTCTCCTTGTTTCCGTACTTGAAGCCGTGAGTCGACGTTCGCAGGCCCATCACCGGCCCGCCGCGTTTCAGGTACGCGTCGATATGTTTCATCTGTTCGTCGGGCAGTGCCTGAAACCGCGTGAACATGATCATGCCATCGGCCGTTTCAAGAGCCTCAAGACCGGGAATGTTCGATTCACCCGCCTTGATTTCACCGTTCTCGTCCAGGCCAAACAGGACCGTGCAGTCGAACCCGTGGTGCTTCGCCAGGATCCGAGCCATCGCCGGCAGCGTCTCTTCGCCTCGGTATTCGTGATCGCTTGCGATGAAGACGAGATGCTTGCCTTTGGACAGGGACTCGGTCGCTTTGTATTTGACCGGGTTGGCCGCCGACACTGGATCCGCCGCCTGGACAAGGTTCGAAACGATCAGCAGAGAAATCTGAAGCAGAGTTAAGCAGCGCATCATTTCTTTACTTCCCATGAAAGTGGTGCATCGAAATCTGAAAGACCGGATGCAGCTTACCCTACTCAATGACTTCCGTGCTGTCGCCAGTGCCGTCGCTGAATTTCCCGGTCGCAACAGCAAGCTGGTTGACGAAATGCGGCAAGGCCTTCGCGTTCCTTTTTTGTCGGGAACAGCTCTCCTCCGGAAATCGATGTCCGTGCGGAATTGTTCGCAAGAAAACGCTCGTTCGAGTTGCCAGCACAGCTGAGACAATAAGCATCCTGCGAATATCGAACGAACCGGGTGCTTAACCAGCGGGCCAGCCTGCGGGGAGGTCGCAGCGGTTGGAAGTGCAGACTTCGGCGAGTGAGCTGATCTGGTCTCTGTGGAAGGGGATGCCTTCGGTGCTCCACTGTTTTGAGCGTTCCCATTCCAGTTCGCCAGCGACTCGGACTTTGTCGACGCCTTCGGCCGGAGGCAGTTCTTTGATCGAGGCGACCGTGGCGTCGATTTCTTTGAGAAACCGATCCGGTGCGCCGAAGTGGCTGGGATCGATGACCTGGAAGAAATGGTCGGAGCCAGGTCCGAACGGGTTCGGCGATTTGTGGATCGGAGTGCGGCGTCCGATCAACGCGGAAGTCAGTGCGGAAGCGACGAAGCCCAACGCGGAACCTCGCGCACCGGACATCGGCAGCAGCGTCTTTGCGGCACCGGCGTCGGTGGTTTCGTTGCCGGACTCGTCGAGTGCCCAGCCAGGAAGAATCGGCAGACCGAACATGCCCATCGACTCGATCTTTCCCCAGGACGATTCGGCAATGGCCGTGTCGAGAACGAACGGAGCGCCGCTGGTCGGAATCGCCCACGACAGCGCGTTGTTGGCTGTTCCCGGTTGAGTGCTGCCGTAAGCCGCAACTGTCGCCGTGCCGGTACTGGTTGTCGCAAAACCGATCATGCCTTCCTTCGCGGCGAGCATCGTGTAAACGCCGGCGGCTCCGAAGTGCTGCCCTTTCTTGATGACGACCGTTCCGGTGCCGACTTCGCGAGCCTTTGCTATTGCCAGTTCCATGCCTCGCGTTGCCGAAACGTGCCCCATGCCGCCGCTGGCTTCGATGACAGCCATCGCCAGCGTGTCGCAGGTCGTGATCGACATGGCTCGCGGGTCGATATCACCGGCATCGATCGCGGCGACATATTTGCCCAGCGTTCGGCTGCCGTGAGAATGGATACCTCGCAAATCGGCTTCCGTCATCCGAGCGGCAACGATGTCGGCCTCGACCTCAAACATTCCCTTCCGCACGAGCACCGCGACGATCAGCTTTTTAAGCACGTCGACCGAAACAGAAATTTCCAGGCTGGGATCGCGAGGAATGTCAGGAGTGGCTGAGGTCATAATGGAGTCTCTTGATGTTGCCTCAGGGCAGCTCTGTGGCTTCGTGGTGCGGATTTAGTGTTTCCTGAGAAGTGGCGTTCACGCAGCCCAGCTTGTACTGCTGCACGTTACTGAACGGCACCTTGACTGCCGACCCAAACAGGCTGACAGAACCTTCGGCCCGGTCCGAGCCTGGTTGAACGGCAGATTGGCGCAGATAAACGAAGATCAGGCAAGTCATCAGCGATTGTCTTCGCCAATCGGCGGCGTATCTCGAAAAACTTTTCAGAATTTTTCCTCAAATTTCGTCTCCGAATTTATGCCCCGCGGCGCGGTGACTTTCTGGTCAAACTCCCTACATTACGCACTCGCGACGGGCGTGGCAGCGGTGTTTTGACCATCATTCCGGCAGAATTCGCAGCCTCGAAATCAAGCAGAATCCCGTTTCACTGTGAGGCGACTGTTACCGGACCGGTGCCGATTCTGATCGGTCGTCGCCATTTCCGA
>JADHNX010000111.1 GCA_016779365.1 Planctomycetaceae bacterium | reverse complement strand
CTATGCCGATGTTTCAAGAAGATATCAATCTGATCACTCGCCCCGGCGAAACCGCAACGGGTGAGCCGATCATCAAAGGCAACTACGCGTTCGTCAGCCTTGGATGCCCGAAGAATCTGGTCGACAGCGAAAAGATGCTCGGCACGCTGGCTCTGGACGGATACTCGCTCGTCTCCGACCCGGACGGGGCCGACTTCGTCATCGTCAACACCTGCGGCTTTATCGAAAGCTCACGTGATGAGTCGAAGGCTGTGATCCAGGAAATGCTGGACCTCAAGAAGCAGGGACGCACGAAAGGCGTGATCGTTGCAGGCTGCCTGCCGGAACGAGTCGGCGGATCACTGCTCGAAGAAATGCCCGAGATCGACCACATCGTCGGCGTCTTCGGTCGAGACGAAATTCACCGAGTCGCCGACCGGCTCGTCGGCGGAGCCCGCGAACAGCGCGAACTGTTCCGCCCGGCTCCAATCAAAGCGATGGACGATACCGCTCGTTTGCGGATCACGCCGAGCCACTATGCTTACCTGAAAATCTCCGAAGGCTGCGACCGAACCTGTACGTTCTGCTCGATTCCGTCGATGCGGGGCAAGCATGTCACTAAACCGATCGAAATGGTTGTCCAGGAAGCTCGCGAACTGGTCGAAGACGGCGTCCGGGAACTGATCGTCGTCGCCCAGGACACGACATACTACGGAATGGACCTGTACGGTGAGGTTCGCTTGAACGCCTTGCTGAAAGAACTGGAAAAAGTCGAAGGACTGGACTGGATCCGGCTCATGTACCTTTACCCGGTCAACTTTACCGACGACATCATCGAAACAATCGCTCAGTCGCAGAAAATCATTCCGTACCTGGACATGCCGCTGCAACACATCAACGACACCATGCTGAAACGAATGCAGCGCCGCGTAAACGGTGCTCAGACGATTGAACTGGTCGAGAAACTGCGGGCGGCGATTCCAAATCTCGTCCTCCGAACAACGTTCATCACCGGCTTCCCTGGCGAAACCGAGGAACAGTTTGAAGAGCTCAAAGAATTCGTTCGAAACACCGCCTTTGAGCGAATGGGGGCTTTCACTTACTCGCTCGAACCTGGCACACCGGCCGTCAAGCTGGAAGGACACCTGCCCGAAGAAGTCAAAGAAGCTCGCCGCGACGAACTGATGGCGATCCAGCAGGAGATTGCGTTCCGCTTTGGAGACTCGCTCGTCGGCTACGAACTGGACGCGATCATCGACAGCCAGGTTGAGGAAGGCGTCTACCTCGGGCGAATTTTTGCCGACGCTCCGGAAATCGATGGCAACATTTACGTGACCGGCGAAGGCATCAATATCGGCGACATGATCCCCGTCGAAATCGTCGACCGTCAGGATTACGACCTGATTGGCATCTACCATGGCGCTGACGAAGATGGCGACGACGTAGACGCTGAAGCAACTGACGCCAATCCTGGCGCCCCCTGGGAACCCGGCCAGAGCTAATCAGTCATGACCGCTGGATGGATCAATCAGCTTCTTGAGGTACATCGCCAGATCCATTTCAAGCTGCAGCAACCTTTGCCACGCAGCCCAGTCCAGTTTGTATGGCTGTCTGCCGTCATCGTCACTCTGCGGCCCCGATTGACCGGCAACAATTACCGACCGCAATCTGTCGTGCAAATGTGCCAGCAGGTCTGACGTCTGAGCGACTTGCAGTGGCCGCAGATCACCAGGCAGTTCTGGCGACCCGTCGGGGAAGAGTCGTGGCAGGTCTTCGTCGTCGTCTCGGGAAGATCCCTTCGAGAATTCGAACTCGCCAGAATCAAACGAAATCGTTCCGCCCGGCGATTCCTTGATGAGATTTTTTCGCCGCTGGATGTGCTGCTCGATTTCGTCGGCACTTCCGAAGAGCAACAGGCAGCGGCCAATTGAAATCTGGTCGCCGATATTCAGTACGTGCATCTGAATCGGGTGCCCGTTGACACGAGTTCCATTGGTACTTTCCAGGTCAGTCAGAATGACTCGCCCGCCATCTTCCTGAACTTTGGCGTGAAAGCGGCTGACTCGTTCGTCATTAAGCTGAACGGCATTGTCTTCTTCGCGGCCGATCGTAATCGGCGGCAGCAAATCGGCCAGAACAAGGCCCCGTTCCATTCCGTCCAGAACCTGAAAAGTGAGCAAGGCCATATCGTAATTCTTCAGCCTTCCGGAATGATGGCCGGACGCGCGAAGCTTCCGAAGTCGAGTCATCAGTCAGCCTGCACACGCTCTGACGAATCGGAAAACCCGTTTACTTACCATCAGTTCATGGAGCCAAAAGCAGAGGATACATCGGATCCACCGTAAGTGGAATCGATCGCCAACGCAACATTGGTCAACAGCTCTCGCTTCCGGACAGGTTTGGCCAAAACCGACCACACGTCCACTTCGCGTGCCTGTTCTCTCAGCTCGTCAGTCGCGTCTGACGTGCAAAGAATGCAAGGCAGCCGGGAATCCATCTGCTTAACGATTCGGACAGTGTCCAGCCCAGTGAGCTTGCGCATATTCATATCGATTAGAATCAGATCGATATGCTCGCCTTCGACGATCTCGACTGCCTCCTCGCCTGAACCAGCCTCAAACAACGAAAACAACGGCTCGAAGATCGCCCGCAGGACTTCTCGGAAGCCCGCGTCGTCGTCGGCAATCAGCAGCTGATAGGGTTCTGTTCGCTTCACGCCGTGGTTACCCGCGGAGGAAATTGAAATCAGGACATCTGGAAATCTCGCGATTTCCAACGGAATGCCGCAAGTGGCACGCCAACCGATATCAGAGTTACGACAAGGCTGTCAATAGCGTGAGTCGGATATGGTCGAGATCAACTCATCGCTGTTATTCGTTGACGGCTCGCCAGTTGAGATTTCCGTCCCTGTACGTCGCAAAAAGCCCGACAGCCGCGATGACTGGCTGCCGGGGCGATGCTGAAAATCGCTTAACCAAGCGTCAGTCGAGTCGTTTCACGCGAATGTTCTTGAAGAAAACGATACTTCCCGGATCGTGCGCCTGCAGAGCAAAAGTCCCTTTGTCGAGCTTTCGAGTGAAATCTTTGCCTGCTTTGGTACCTTCGGGTTCGGTGTATTCGACGACAGTTTTTCCATCGACTTTAATAGTGACGGTCTTTCCCTTCACGATGACGTGCTCGGTGAACCAGACGTCGTCTTTCGCCGGAGCTGGATTTACATCTTTCACCGCGTACAGGCTGCCGGTTTTGCGCGGGTCTTTTTCGTAGGTGTTATTGACCTGAACCTCGAAGCCGTACTTTGGCCAGCCTTCCTTCTGGTACTGTGTGTGGAAATAAATTCCGCCGTTCGAATTCTTTCTGGTCATCACGTCGACCTTAAGTTCGAAGTTCACAAACGGTTTATCGTCCCCAACGTAGAACAGATGCGCTCGGTTTCCGTGAGCTTTGAATGCACCATCTTCAACTGTCCAACTGTCTTCATTTTCGGCAGCTTTCTTCCAACCGCCGAACGATTTGCCGTCGTCGAGGCGTTTGAATCCTTCTTCGGCGAATGACGTCGTCGAGGCGGCAAAGATCGCCAGCATGGTAAGAATGGCTAATTTCGGCATGGGTTAGCTTTCTCAATGGGTGGGCATAGTGAGTCAAATTGAAAAGTCACAGGAATTCTGGACTCTGAAGAACGTTTAATTCAAGGGGACACAGCAACAATCTGCAAGTCAGCAGGCCGGAAACGACGAAATGATTAAAGCAGGAAGTTGCACCGTAAGTCTTGCCGAATTCAGAATCGTTTCATACCGTTCCCGCCCTTCGCGGTGGACGTCGAAAAACAGCACACACGGCTGTGACAGTCGCGAGTTCCAACCTTGCTGAACAGAGCGAAAATCAGTTCGCTGCAACCGGAAAGAAGGCTCAAGGATGAGCGTCCTCAAGGTGTACCGGCCGGAAAACGAATCCGCCGTTGCTGAAACTCTGCCTCCAGCGATGGCAGAATCACCCACTGTTTCCAACGAGCCGGAGATCTACTCGTTTGTCAAATGGGTCGAGAAACTGCGACAACCAGACTCACAGCGGTTGGCTCTCAGGGCTCAGCGTCTGAATGCCCATCAGACCTGCCCGGACTGCAACCGTGCTGGCGTTTCGCCGTTAATGTTGAACGACGGTCGGATGGACAGTGCGGGGCGATTGGTCCCCGGTTCGGCGACGCTGGTCGGCTTTCACTGCGAAACATGCAACCACGAATGGCCGGCCTAACGGTTTCAGTTGTGCATCGACAGCCATTCGCCGTGCATCCTGCGATGTTTGCAACCAGACGGCAGCGTACTGGTATGTGATGCCCGATTCTGGTCTGAATCTACGGCTCCGTCGAAAGTTCGCGCACGCAAAAGCCCCAAAGGGACGTCAACCAGCTAAGGTCGAACGCCCCATTGGGGCATTTTTGTGTCAAACGTCGAGTCTCACGCAGCAAGAATGCAACGACCCAATCGGCACCTTCAATCAGCGCACTCAGTTGAGTCCGCCGCTGAGCCATCGCGAAATATGCTTGCGAGTCGTCATTATTTCTTACGGTGCCGGATCTTAGCTCGATTACGGCGTTTTCGACTTCCGATTTTCCGACGACCTTTACCAGTTCTCTTTGTCCCCATTTCGGGCAGACTCCTCAGTAATCTGAAAAACTCGGTGCGGTGCACCCGTGAATTTGAGTGGTCAAATAAAAGACACCGACCAAGGGGCCGGTGTGCGAACAGGCAACTTTATCAGTGATCGACCGTCGGATCAACGCAGCCCACTGAACGTGTCGCTGTCCGCCCAAAACGCCACATTCCCGAAGGTCAAAGTCTACCTGATGAAGTTCACCCCTTGCCGCTCTGCCGGAAAATTCTGCACCTGGGAAAACACTGAATTACACAGGAAGAAATTGCTGCCTTTCGTTCATTCCCTTGTCTTTCGTGGCTGTTACTTCCGCCCAACTTCGTCCGGCTGAGCAGGTTGATCCGGACGACCGCCGAGTTGCTCACCCTTCGGAGCATGCACGTTCTCGCGAATCCAGATGTTCCGAAAACGAGTTTTGTTCCCGTGAAACTGCAGTGACAGCGACTCCTTTTCGCCGTGCTTCGAGTACTCCGGCGGGGCAACGTACGACGTTCCGCCCTGCAGTTCAAAATGGTTCTGCACGACGACGCCGTTCTGGAGGACTGTCACATAGCCTGGCGATTTCAGCGAACCGTCGTCGTTGAATCGCGGAGCCGTAAACAGAATGTCGTACGTCTGCCACTCGCCGGGTTTCCGGCAGACATTCACGATCGGCGGAGTCTGCTTGTAAATCGCTGCACACTGGCCGTCGTAATAAGTTGTGTTTTCGTACGAGTCGAGAACCTGCACCTCGTAACGCCCCATCAGGTAAACGCCGCTGTTACCTCGCCCCTGACCGCTGCCCTTCACTTCAGATGGCGTCGCAAACTCAAGGTGCAACTGACAGTCGCCAAATTTCTGCTTCGTGTTGATGCTTCCGCCAACCGTCGTGGCAGCACCGTCCTGGATAATCCACTTTTCTCCACCGTGCCAGGCGTCGAGATTCGTTCCGTCGAACAAAACGATCGCATCCGATGGCGGCTGTCCCGGTCCGCCTGGATCGATGACCGTCGGCTCCTGCCAGTAGATACCGCTCTTGTATTCCTGCCAGAAAAGAGCAGCCGTCAACGTTCCGCTGCCTGAAAAGACAAACAAGGACAATGCAGCAAACGTGAGACGCAAAAATGGTCGATTTTTAGAGGGCATGATATTGATTCCTGTCAACTCGATTTTCGATCTGCATTACGCCTCTTTATCAATCAGCGCGTCGACGAAGCTGTCCGGATCAAATACGTCCAGGTCGTCGATCTGTTCGCCAAGGCCGACATACTTCACGGGGATTCCCATCGTTTGTCGAATCGCAATTGCCACACCGCCCTTGGCTGAACCATCCAGCTTGGCCAGAATCAGCCCGGAACATTCAACGGTTTCCGAAAAGTGCTTCGCCTGACTCAGGCCGTTCTGCCCGGTCGTCGCATCGAGAACCAGCAGTGCCTCGTGAGGCGCACCAGGAATTCGCTTTGAAATCACGCGGTAGATCTTGTGCAGTTCGTCCATCAGGTTCTGATGAGTCTGCAGCCGACCGGCGGTGTCAATGATGATGACGTCGACCCCTTTTTCGATCCCGACGTCACATCCCGTGTAGGCAACGCTGGCCGGATCCGTCCCGGCAGGCTTAGTGACGATCTCGCAGCCGAGCCGCTCACTCCACATCGTCAACTGCTCAACAGCAGCGGCGCGAAACGTGTCGCCCGCTGCGAGCAGAACAGTCCTGCCTGATTTCTGAATCAGGTTCGCCAGTTTAGCGATCGACGTCGTCTTGCCGACTCCGTTAACGCCGGAAACAAGAATCACCGTTGGTCCGTCACTTTGCAGATTCAACGGCGAAACGGGGTCGTTGGCGTCGTATCGAACATCCTCGTCACCCTTCAGCAGCGAGCGAAGCTTCTCTTTGACGGTGCCCCAGATGGCGTCAACGTCGACCGTTCGCCCACCGTGTTTCTCACGCACTTCCGTCACGATCTGCTGAGCCGCTGCGAACCCCATATCAGACAGCATCAGCCGTTTCTCGAACTCTTGCAGCTTGGCGTCGTCAAGAATCTCGCCAGCCTTGAACAGGTCGCGAACGTCCGTCCGCAACAGATCCGTCGTCTTCTTAAGGGCTCCTTTGAGCTTCTTAAAAAATCCCATCGATATGCTTTCTCTGAATCCGTCTTTGCCGACGGTAAATTATTGACTGAGTTGGCTTCTGAATTCGTCGAGCTTCGCGGCGGCGGCATCCCACGCGTCGCCGTCCGCTGGTTCGTAGTTTTTCAATTCTGACGACGTTCGAACAACCTGCCGAATATCGTCGAGCGATCCGATCTCTCCAGCAGTGCGTGCCTGAATCAGAATGTTTCCGATTCCCGTCCCCTCGTCCGGACCGGCCACGACCGAGCAGCCACACGCATTAGCGGTGAACTGGTTGAGTAATTCGTTTTTCGTTCCGCCGCCGACAATGTGGACGACTTCAACTTTGGTCGCTTCGAGTTCTTCCATCCAGCGCAGAACCTGCCGATATTTCAAAGCGAGAGCTTCCAGGCAGCAACGTACCATCTGACCGTCCGTTTCCGGTTCAGGCTGCCCCGTTTCCCGACACCAACTGGCGATGGCCGAAGGCATGTCGTCAGGACTCAGGAAACGGCCGTCGTCCGGATCGATGATCGATCGAAACGCTGGAGCTTCGCCCGCAAGTTGCGTCAACGTTGCGTAATCGTAAGAGTGCCCCTGACGCTCAAAAGAAGCTCGGCATTGCTGAACCAGCCATAGTCCCATGATATTTTTGAGCAGCCGATACGTGCCATCAACGCCTCCCTCGTTCGTGACGTTAAGCTCCAAAGCTCGCTTCGAAATGTTCGCATTCGGAATCTCAAGTCCCATCAAAGACCAGGTTCCCGAGCTGATGTAAGCCCAGTTCGACGATCCCGTTTTTCGAGTCGGAACCGCGACGACCGCCGACCCCGTATCGTGAGTTGCCGGGGCCACGACGTTAAACCGCGAACTGCCAGCCTGACGCGCAATGTCTTCCCGCAGCGTACCGAGGTTCGTACCGGGGTCGACAACGCTGGGAAACATCTGCGTTGGAAGACCAAGCTTCCCCAGCATGTCGAATGCCCAGTCGCGAGTTGTCGCGTTGAAGCACTGGCTGGTCGTCGCGTTCGTAAACTCGACAACCTTGCTGCCGCACAGCAGCCAGTTCAGAAAGTCGGGAATCATCAGAAACGTCGCCGCCTGCTCCATCAGCGCCGGATTCTTCTGATTCATCGCAACGAGCTGATAGAGTGTGTTGATCTCCATAAATTGAAGACCTGTCTGATTGAAAATCTCAGCTCGCGGCACCTGAGTAAACGAGTGCTCCATCAAGCCGCTCGTCCTCGAATCCCGATAACAATAGGGCAGGCCAAGCAGCTCTTCCGTTTCCGAAAGCAACGCGAAATCGACGCCCCAGGTATCAACGCCGATCGACTGGATCGAGTCCCCGAACTCCGTCACCCCCTTCGCGATGCCTGTCTGAATCTCCCGCCACAGATTCACCAGATCCCAGCGCAAAGTACCGCCAACCGAAACCGGGCCATTCCGGAACCGATGCAGTTCCTGAGTTCGCACGGTCGAACCGTCGAACAAGCCGGCCAGAACGCGACCACTTTCAGCTCCAAGATCCACGCAAAGATAACACTGCTGCGACATCTGGCCGCTCCTCACGATTCTTCACACACGTAGGGTGCGTCTTGACACACCATCGAAATATCCCGGATCCGAATTCGCTCCAAAGGTGCGTCAAGATGCACCCTGCGGTCTTCTCAGCGAATCCTCAGCGCTCTCAGCGTTCAAACTTTCCAGGAAAACGCCTGAGGCAGCGGATAATAGCGGCGGCCTGGCGACGCGCGAATCAACGCACAGCGATCGCTCGAACCAGTTCTTCAACCCGCGAGGAATCCTCTCCCGCCGAATCTGCCTGCTTTCGCGGCAGCCGGACCGAAAACGTGCTTCCCGTGCCGGGGCCGTCGCTGCGAGCTTCAATCGTCCCGCCATGATCCCCGACGATCCGGTCGCTGATCGAAAGCCCAAGCCCAGTACCTTCGCCCGTCGGCTTAGTTGTGTAGAACGGTTCGAATAAGTGGTCGATCGTTTCCTGACTCATCCCCGCGCCGTCGTCAACAAAGTGAATTTCCACCCAGTCCACCTGTTCGAAGATTTCGACCCGCAACGTTCCTTTCGCTCCCGTTGAGTCCAGCGCGTTGGCCACCAGGTTCAAGGCGACCTGCTTGATCTCCGGCCCGCTGATCTCGATCTCGCAAGGCTCCTGCCGATCAAACTCGACGCGACACTCACGATACTTCTTCATGTGAGTGATCAGCGAAAGCACCTCACGCAGAATGAAACAGACATCCTGCTGAGTCTTTGCCGAGTCGTGATTCCGAGAAAAGTCCAGCAGCCGCTTCGTGATTTCCTGACAGCGTTCAGACTCCGATTGAATCATCGCGACATACTGCTGCACGACGGCCGCGTCGTCGTCCGGAGCGTCGTTTAACAACTCGGCCAGCCGAGACTCAAGCGACTCGCCGGCCCAACGAATCGCCGAAAGCGGATTGTTGATTTCGTGAGCGACTCCGGCTGCCAGCAGTCCGACACTTGCCAGCCGCTCGGATCTCACGAGTTGGCGACTTCGATCCTGAACCTGTCGATCGAGATTCGCCGCCGTCTCCTGAAACCGTTCGCTCATCAGATTGAACGATTCAGCCAGCTCGCCCATTTCGTCGCCAGAGTCGACCTTCACGCGGTAGCTGAAGTCGCCCTGCGCCACTCGCCGAGCCCCCTGATGCATCGCGCTGATCGGCTGAAAAATCTGCCGCCAGCCAAACCGCACCAACCCGGCCAGCAACAGCACGACAAACGCGCTGCAGACTCCAACCAGCGTCATGCTTGATCGGTAATCACGACGAGCAACCTTCAAGCGATCGCGCAGGCCGTCTGGCAGTTCGTCGAGTTCCGCCGCCGCAAACTCAACCCGGTCCAGTTTCGCCTGCAGATCCTTGAGCCCTACGTCAACATCTGGTTCACGCAGCCAGGTCGCGATCTGAGACAACCCCTGATCAATCTCGCCAATCATCAACCAGGTGACGGCGTACTGAGACTGCGTTGCTGTCGGCAGTTCACTCAGCCGCTTCTGATACCGAGCACATTCGTCGTGAGCTCGTTCGAGCCGAACCAGCAACTCGTCGCGGTCAAACGTCTCGACAACCTGCCCGCCCTTCTGAGGCAGCGTCCAGCGCAGCCGCGCGACAGCCCTCGTCACATCCGCAGCCGACGCGGCAGCTCGATCATCGATCGCCGGATCTTTCACAAGATTGCGATAGGACGAAAGCCCCCACAACCCGCTGACCGAAAGCACGACCAGCATGATCACGACAAGGCTCAGCCCGAAGACCATCTTCCGTCGGATTGATCGAGTAACAAACACGCAGCTCCCTCCCTGAAGCAACCACAGCGTGCAACAAACGTCGACTGAGAACTCAATCCGCGAAATCTAACAAACCCCGAGCCTTCGTCGAACCCGGATCGCCACTGAGTACCAACAAAACCGTCATGAAAAAATTTAGCCACGGATTTCACGGATCAACACGGATAGCTTCCCGAAACATCCTTCCTGATCTGTGCTTATCCGTGTCATCCGTGGCTCTCAGCATGTGACAAGCAGGGATTGTCACGCCAGCAGATCTTCGACAACGTTTCCGTGAACATCGGTCAGACGATAGCGGCGTCCCTGAAAGCGGAAGGTCAGTTTTGTGTGATCGATCCCCAGGCAGTGCAGCAGCGTGGCGTGCAGATCGTGAACGTGGACCGGGTTCTCGGTGATGTTGTAGCTGTAGTCGTCCGTGCTGCCGTAGGTCTGCCCGCCTTTGATGCCGC
>JADHNX010000110.1 GCA_016779365.1 Planctomycetaceae bacterium | reverse complement strand
AGGTCCCGGATACTCGCTGTGATCGTCATCAAGGCAGGCATTCGTGCGATGGTGGAGCGGCTGTCGTCGAGTGCAGCCAACGACGGGCGACGGGCGAAAAGTCGCCGAACCAGCTGCCGAGTCCGCAACGGCGCGAGTGCCCGGTCTGCAACGGTGAAATGCCGAACCTGGTGACGAAGACGGGCGAGCTGATGTTCGATCCGCATGCAGGACAGGAAACAACCCTGTGGCGAGTGCTGGTCTTCGAGCAACCTCTGCCAGGAATAGAGGACACGCCGATCCAAAGAAGCAGCTCGCGAATAAGGTCGCCGGGTCATCTAGTCGTCTAAAGCCTGCCGCAGTCGCCACTTAAGGGCGACGTTGAGATCGTGTTCTCACGTGTGTGAGGCTTCTGATTCACTAATGCTCCTGATACCGGTGGCTGACCCATGTCTCGATTATTCTTCCGACGACTGTTTCTGATTCTTCCGTTCACAATTCTACCGTCGTGCGCGCAGGTGGAACACGGCCGAGCCCCGGGGCTGGCCGACCGCACTCCGCCAGTCGAGGCAGTTGCAGTGTCGGTTGACGACAACGATGCCATCGCCGTTGCGAGAAGAACTGCCTCAGCGGCGGTTGACGCTGCGGCTGCCGCGGAGGACGCAGCGAGTGCAGCGGTCACACTGATCGCCAGTGTCCAGGCGGAGCCGGCCCGTTCTACGGCTTCGCAGCAGAGGACACCTCCGTCATCCGGTGGAGACATCACCTGGGTCGCAACGACGTCTGCCGCAACGGCAGTTCGCAAACAGTCACCCGGAGAGACCAGAACCGCATCCTATCAAACGCCGCCCGCGCCTTTGGCACCCGCCAGTGAGTCGGATGAGCCGTTGCCATTGCCGGCACCAGTGCAGGTGGAAGAGACTCTGTCTCTGGCGGACATCGAAGAAATCGCTCAGATTCATAACCCAACGCTGGCTCAAGCGGAGGCCGCCATTACGGGAGCCGAGGGTAGGTATATTCAAGGCGGACTCTACCCGAATCCTCAGGTTGGTTATCAGGCTGCGGAGGTAGGCAACGACGGAAAAGCTGGCCAGCAGGGAGCCTACGTCTCTCAGACCTTCGTGACTGGTGGTAAGCTGGAACTCAACCAGTACACGGCTGCCCGTGAAATTGAAGTACGACAGCAGGAGCTGGAATCGCAGCGGCAGCGAGTCCTGACGTCAGTCCGAGTCGGCTTCTATGATGTTCTGAATGCCCAGCGTGCAGTGACTCTTTCAGAACAGTTGCTGAAGATCAGCGAAGAGGGTGTTAAGACTGCCCAGGCACTGTTCGACGCCAAACAGGCTGGCCGTGTTGATCTGCTCCAGGCGAAAATTGAATTGAACGGCGCACGGGTTCTGCTTCGAAATGCAACGAACCGGCAGACTGCTGCCTGGCAACAACTGGCAGCCGTTCTGGGGCAGCCAGATCGCCCACTGGAACGCGTCGGCGGAGAACTGGAACCGGCTCTGGAGGAACTCGGCACTGATGCTGTGATGGCCCGCATCATGTCAGCCAGCCCGGAACTTCAGGCGGCCAATGCCGATGTCCAGCGAGCCCGGGCGGCGCTGCGGCGGGCAGAAGTCGAGCCCATCCCGGACATTCAGACTCAAACAGGCGTCCAGTACGACTATGGCACGCAGTTCACCGTCGTTGGATTGCAGGTGGGCGTCAATCTTCCGCTTTTCAATAAGAACGAAGGTAACATTCAGACCGCCTACGCAGAGATGATCGCCGCAGATCGCGAAGTCGAGAGACTGACACTCGACCTGAAAAACCGCCTTGCTGTCGTGATGGAAGGCTACCAGAACGCGACTTACGAAGTGGAAAGATACTCAACTGAGATCCTGCCGGATGCGAAGGACTCACTGGAGTTAATCACGGCTGGCTACACGCAGGGAGAATTTGATTACAACCGGCTGCTACTGGCCCAGCGGACCTACTTTCAGAACAACATCAACTATCTGGCCGCTCTTCGCGAATGGTGGACTGCGAAACTTCAGATCGACGGTCTGCTGCTGTCGGGCGGATTATCCCGCGCTGACTGAACGGACACCGGCAGAAACTCAATCCAACGATCGTCGGCGTGCAATCGTACGCTTGCTGTTGAGTTCATTCTCTGAATTGGCGAGCCCGTGAGGTCGAAAACTTCTCTTGACCTGTTTCTCGGTTCACGGCATCATTCTTGGCCGTTGTCCCAGAGTTCCGAATCTGTGTGAGTTCCCAAATGCTGAAGACTGCAACATCCCTGATCACGGCGGCATGCATTTTTGTGCATGCAGTGCTGGGGTGTTGCGTTCATCACGCTCATGGCGATGAGGGTTGTGGCATTCACGCGGCGGAATCCCACGACGGCGAACATCATGAAGTCGATCGTGCAACAAGAGACTGTCACGATGGGCATTTGCACGTCGCGGCAGCGGATCATTCGGAGTCAACGCACGCGTCTGATTGCCCCTGTGAGCAATGCAAACGTGGTCCTTCGACGCTGAAGATGACCGTCGGATGTACTCACGATGGTGATTCTGACCATCCTGAGGCCCCCTGTGACGAGTCGTCCTGTCAATGGACGACTGCTCCTGCTCAGTTGAATATGCCGTGCGACATCGAATTGTATCGCGTGTCGACACTGGATTGCTGTGATCTGACAGCAGTCGTCGCGGCCAGGGAGCGTGTGCGAATCGGTCGGCACAACATCGCTCCCGACAGGCTCTCCTCATCGCTGCGCGTTCACGCGCTTGATCAGGTCTGGCAGCTCTAAGAGCCAGAAACCTGAGAGTTGAGAGCAGCTTCCTCTGCTTTGTGGTTCCACGCCCGTTTGTTGTGGCATCGACCACACTGACACGTCAATCGAGTTCGAATTGCCTTTTCGTATTCGCTGACGAATGCGTTGGCGCTCGCTCCGTCGCTCTTCTATGCATTTTGCGAGCGCGCTGCGCGAAGCGCACAAGTTCATTCCCGCGAGGCGATCGGCCTCTTCAGACACTGTCTTCAGGTGACATCATGAAACTAACAAAACTACCTCCAGCCGTCATCGGCTGGGGCATCGCAGCGCTGGTTGTCGCCGGAGCCCTGTGGCAGAACCAGCTTTGGCTGCCATCCGCCAAGCAGTGGCTTGCGAGACAATTGTCAGATGAGTTGCAGACCCCACAGGAGAAGCAAAGCACACCCGTCGAGGATGATCCGCACGCCGGTCATGATCATGCTGGCCACGATGAAGGGACGTCGCTGGAACTGTCGGCGCAGGCCAGAAACAACATCGGCCTGACCGGCGACATGATCCGCGAGATAGAACTGCAACAGTTCACACGGACGATCAACGTACCGGCAATCGTCGTCGAGCGACCCGGCAGAACACGACTCAAAATCGTCGCACCAATGACGGGCGTCGTGACCGCTGTGAATCTGATCAAGGGCGAGTCTATCGAACCGCGCCGGCTGCTCTTTCGTATTCGTCTGACCCATGAAGATTTGGTCCAGGCCCAGACTGCATTCCTGAAGACGCTGGGAGAACTGGATGTTGAACTCCGTGAGATCACTCGTCTGAAGGGAATTACCAATCAAGGCGTGATCGCCGGCAAGGTTCTGCTGGAACGCGAATACAGTAAGCAGAAACTCGAAGCCGTGCTGAGTGCACACCGCGAAGCTCTACTGTTGCACGGCCTGTCCGAGTCACAGGTCAACAACATTGTGGAAACCAGGAAGCTGCTCGGCGAACTTGATGTGCTTGCTCCCGGCGTGCATTCAGAAACCGGTGAAGTCCACATGCATAAGTCAGAGGGTGCTCCGTCAGCCGCATTGCGTCAGGCATCAGCCAGTGCAGTGGTACCGACGGCACACGCGTCCGATCGTCGCCAGTATGTGGTTCAAGAACTCAATGCGACCAAAGGGGAATACGTGCAGGTCGGTCAGACGCTGGCCGTGCTGGCGGATTTTGCGGAACTTTACATCGAGGGACGCGCCTTCGAGCACGACGCCGATCAGATTGCTGCCGCCATCCAGGCCGACTGGAACGTGCAGGCGGTCCCGGAAACGGGCAATGGTCGCAAGGCCATCGACAATCTGAAAATTCTCTTTCTCAACAATGAAGTTGAATCGGAATCCCGGGCTCTGCATTTCTACGTTGGACTGAGAAACGAAGTGCTCAACGAATCAACTGCTGATTCCAGGCAACGATTCATCACCTGGCGTTACAGGCCCGGGCAACGCATGCAGCTCCGCATCCCAGTCGAGCAATGGCAGGATCGAATTGTCCTCCCGGTGGACGCTGTTGCTCAGGAAGGCGCCGAGTTCTTCGTGTTTCAGCAGAACGGCGACCACTTTGACCGCAAGCCGGTCCACGTTGAGTACCAGGATCAGATTTGGGTTGTCGTTGCCAACGATGGATCACTGTTTCCCGGCGACTCTGTTGCCATGACCGGGGCTCATCAGATGCAGGTTGCACTGAAAAACAAAGCTGGCGGCGGAGTCGATCCTCACGCTGGACACAACCACTGAGATGGTTCATCGGAGAATAGAAGCACTGCTACTGCCGGTGATTGTCATCTCCGGCGCGCTCGATACGACAAGAGCCATTCAACTGGCAAATGCAGGCGTCTTCAAAGTCGCTCAAAAACCCGTGGATTCGACCTGGTTACTCAGTGCTCTGAACGAAACTTCCCGGATCAACGACATCAGAAAGCGTGCGGCATACTGGTCGGCGCGTCTCATCGAAAAACCAACGCCAGTTCACTCGGAAACCGGGCATCGGCGCGGTCAGGAACAAATAAATGCTTAACGCGATTATTCGATTCGCACTCAGACAGCGCATGCTGGTTGTCGTGTTCTCCCTGTTTCTGATGGGAGCCGGCGGGTGGCAGGCGCTGCAGATGGATATCGATGTCTTCCCGAACCTGAACCGGCCGCGCGTCGTGGTCATGGTTGAAGCGCCCGGCATGGCACCGGAAGAGGTCGAAGCGCTCATCACCTTTCCAATCGAAACGGCCATCAACGGTGCCAACGGAGTGGAAGCTGTTCGCAGTTCGGCCGGTGTCGGAATCTCCATCACCTATGTCGAATTCGACTGGGGCACGGATATCTACAACGACCGACAGATCGTGATGGAGCGACTTCAACTGGTGCAGGACCGCATGCCGGTGGGCGTCAAACCGCAGCTCGCGCCGATCTCTTCGATCATGGGCCAGATCATCATGGTTGGTATGTGGAGCGAAGGAGGAAAGACGTCGCCACTGGAAGTGCGAACGCTGGCCGACTGGGTCGTTCGGCAGAGACTGCTGACGATTCCTGGCGTCTCGCAGGTGTTCACGATGGGTGGCGGTCGGATGCAGTTTCAGGTGCTCGTCGATCCCGACAAGCTGCTGCAGTACGGCGTCACGCTACACGACGTCAAACTCGCCTGCGAAGAAAGTAACGAGAACGCGACCGGCGGATATCTGGACGAGCAAGGGCCGAACGAGCTTCTGGTGCGGGCTCTGGGGCGTGTCGAGACGATCGATGACCTGAAACGGGTCGTGGTCACCATGCGTGAAGGTCGTCCGGTTCTACTCTCGCAGGTTGCCAATGTCGTGGAGGGCCCACAGGTAAAACGCGGTGACAGTTCGGCATATGTTCGGAATGACGATGGCGAATTCTCAGGTGGCCCAGCCGTCGTGCTGACCATCAATAAGCAGCCAACAGCGGATACACGCGAAGTCACAGACGAGATCGTTAAGGCATTGGAAGAGCTGCAGCCGTCCCTTCCGGGTGACATTCGCATTAAGCCGGGGCTGTATTCCCAGAAGGCGTTCATCGATCGAGCGATTGACAACGTTGTAGAGGCGCTCCGAGATGGCGGCATACTCGTGGTCATCATTCTGTTTCTGTTTCTGATGAACTTTCGCACGACGTTCATCACGCTGACAGCCATCCCATTATCAATTGCAATTACCGCAATGGTCTTCGCCGCGTTCGGACTATCCATCAACACCATGACTCTTGGCGGAATTGCGGTGGCGATCGGAGAGCTGGTCGATGACGCGATCGTCGATGTGGAAAATATCTTCCGGCGACTTCGCGAGAATCGGCACACAAAGAATCCGAAGCATGCCTTACTTGTGGTTTTTCAGGCAAGTTGTGAAATCCGAAATTCGATTGTTTTCGGAACGATGATCGTCGTTCTGGTGTTTCTGCCACTGTTCGCTCTCTCTGGAATGGAAGGCCGTTTGTTTGCTCCGCTCGGTGTGGCCTATATTGTTTCGATCCTTTCATCACTCGTGGTTTCACTGACGCTCACGCCGGTGCTGTCCTACTGGCTGCTCTCGGGAGCGAAGCTGATGGAGAGCGAAAAGGACGGGCCGCTGCTACGAATTCTGAAGTGGGCGGCTGGTGGTGCTATGGCGCTGAGTCTGCGCCATGCAAAAACCATGTTGATTCTCGGAGCGTGCGGTGTGGCGATCGCATTCGCAACGCTTGCCAGTCTGGAGCGGGACTTCCTGCCGCCATTCAACGAAGGAGTTGCACAGCTCAATGTGGTGCTGCCTCCTGGGACATCGCTGAAGAAGTCGAACGAAATCGGCGAAACCGTCATCGCGCGACTGATGGATGTCGAAGGTGTCGAGGCATTCTCCAGACGAACCGGTCGAGCTGAACTCGACGAACACGCTGAGGGCGTCAACATCACCGAACTGATCATAAATTTCGACCCTCAATCCGAACGCAGCCGTGAAGAGGTGCTCGACGAGATTCGACATGCGATGGAGGACATTCCCGGAATTGTCACCACGGTCGAACAACCGATTTCGCACCTGATTTCACATATGATTTCTGGGGTAAAGGCGCAGGTCGGCATCAAGATTTATGGCGACGATCTGAACATTCTGCGTCGCAAGGCGCAGGAGATGGCCTCGAAGATGCGAGAGATTGAAGGTGTTACAGACCTTCTCGTTGAACCGCAGGTGGAGATTCCGCAACTCCGCATTCAGCTTGATCGCGAAAAGCTGAAACTCTATGGCCTCAGACCTTCTTACGTGAATGAATATATCTCCACAGCCATGAATGGCGACGTTGTCAGCGAAGTGCTGATGGGGCAGCGTACATACGATCTGATGGTTCGAATGGACGAGAAGTACCGCGAAGACATACAGGCCCTCTCCCGACTGTCCATTGATTTGCCTAACGGCGGCACGACACCGCTCGCCTCCGTCGCAAAAATTTATAAGTCGAGCGGCCCCAACACGATCAACCGTGAACTCGTGCGTCGTCGAATCGTGATTCAGTGCAATGTGTCCGGTCGCGGGCTCGTCGATGTGGTCACCGAGATGCAGGCCGCGCAAGTGCCAGTCATCGAATCTCTGCCACCAGGTTACTTCGTGGAATACGGCGGCCAGTTTCAAAGTGAGAAGTCCGCCAGTCGCATCATCGGCATCCTGTTTGGCGTGTCGCTGCTTGGTGTGCTGATGGTTCTTTACACCATGTTCCGCTCCGTCAACTTCTCGTTGCAGGTCATGGCGGCATTGCCGATGGCATTCATCGGGTCGGTCACGGCACTCGTCATCACCGATCAGACGCTCACGGTTGCAGCCATGGTGGGATTCATTTCGCTGGGCGGAATCGCTTCCAGAAATGGCATTCTGCTGCTCAATCACTATCTGCATCTCGTCCATTACGAGGGCGAGACGTGGTCGAAGGAAATGATCATTCGCGCCGGCAAGGAGCGTCTGGCTCCCGTACTGATGACCGCATTGACTTCTGGAATCGGTCTTGTCCCACTGGCGATGTCAGCGGGCGAGCCGGGTAAGGAAATCCTCTATCCAATTGCCACGGTCATTCTTGGCGGGTTGTGCAGCAGCACGCTGTTGGAATTCTTCGTGCGGCCAGCTCTGTTCTGGACCTTTGGTCGTAAAGCAGGCGAGCGGCTGATCGAAACGTCGGTCAGCGAAGTCGATCTGATTGAAGAGACGGAAGAGGCCCGACACGCGGATGAGAGTCACGAACCCGGTGCTCAGAGTCCTGAACCGGACGGCGCAGCAGCTACGTCGTGACAGCCACATTGACGTTCGATCAAGGAATCGCGTTTCCCATAGACCAGTCTCTGACAAAAGCACGAACACTGGCTTTGAAACGAAACACTCACATCAATCGGCGCAGCGCGCCGCCAGAGACAAAGGAACGACACGCCGATGATTGCATGAGTATTTCCTGCACAAAGCCGCATCAGTCAGTTTGGTCATTCGAACTGATGCGTGCTCGTGAAGCACCAGCCGCAACAAACCGGCGGAGCTGGACTTGCGGTCCGGTGTCTTCCACTTCACTCAGTTTCAGACACACGTTTTTTTCACTCAGTAAAGGAAGCAGCATGTCACGTTTCTACTCACTTTCCACGATTGCGGCTTACGGAATCGCCATCCTCTTCACGAGCGGCTGTGCCGATTCGTCGGCACCACCGGCACCGGCATCGGCAGACGTGGGGCACG
The DNA here is from genome assembly GCA_016779365.1 of Planctomycetaceae bacterium. GTDB lineage: Bacteria > Planctomycetota > Planctomycetia > Planctomycetales > Planctomycetaceae > JABMPE01. The sequence goes on along the minus strand of JADHNX010000110.1, from coordinate 2,048 downwards.
ACGACCATGATGACCACGACGATCATGAGGGGCACGATGACGACGACGGACACGATGACCACGGGCATCCTTCAGAAGGTCCGCATCATGGATCACTGATCGAACTGGGTGGTGAAGAGTACCACGCGGAGTTCGTGCACGATGAAGAGGGCGGCACGGTCACGATCTACATTCTCGACGGAGCGGCCAAAGAAGCCGTCGCGATCGACGCGACGGAGATCATGATCAACCTGAAACACGATGGGAAAGGTGAGCAGTTCAAACTCGCCGCCAGTCCCGACGCGGGAGACCCAGAAGGCAAGTCTTCACGTTTCGTCTCCACTGATAAGGAGCTGGGTGAAGACCTGGAGCACGAAGACGCCGACGCGAATCTTGTCCTCAAGATCAACGGCAAATCGTATCGCGGAGCAATCGCGCACGATCACGATCATGACGACGACCATAAGGACTGAGAGTGTTTCCAGTGCCGACGATTTCCAATCCTGCTTGATAATCAGGAGAACGAACGATGGTTCGCACAGCTAAAGAACGATGGTTCGCACAGCTAAACTGGCGACCTGCGCAGCCTTACTGGTTCTGGCATCCGGCCTGCAGGCCGGTGCCGGACCTGTTCAGCGTTTCTACCCGAGACGCGATTCCTCACCGGAATGCACCTGTCGCACGAATCTCTCTCAGTCGATGAGTCCAGCTCCCGTTCTACGGATTCCGTGGTTCGGGAGAACGCTGACGATTCCGAGCCTCTCTGTCGCCCAACACAGGGGACCGGTGCAGCGTTTTCATTCTCAATCGAAGCGGTAAGGGCTGTAGACGCAAACGCCACCCGGCGACGGTTTCCAGTACGCCGGGTGGCGCGTGGCGTCGGGAGAAATGACATGACAGAACGAAGGTCGCGGGGCCGACCTCGAACATACGACTACGAGCAGCGTAGGGAACTGGCCGAGCTGATTCGCGATCACGGTGCGCGCGGGGCTCAGGCCCGCGTCGATCACCCCATGGCCTTGGAGACATTGCTGAAAATCGCCCGCGAATTTCGCATCGAACTGAAACCGGGACGGCGACCGCGGCGTGCCGCCTGAGCCGGTCTCACCGGCAGAACACGGAAGGCAGATGAGACCACTGAGACAGCCGCAATCTCTGGTGGGTGGCTCTGTTGGCCTACGGAGAGGGCTGGCACAACAACCACCATACTCATCAGCGACTGGCCCGACACGGCCACCGCTGGTGGGAAATAGATATCAATTTCGCCGTCATTCGACTCATGGAACGCTGCGGACTCGCATGGAATGTGATCGCCGATGTGCCAGGCGAATCTGAGAAACACCAGGAGCCCTCGGTTTCGCAGCGGGCAGCGTGAGAACGCCTGCCACAACTCTGGTCGCCCGTTTAACAGAGAAGGACGAGCCGAAATGCAGATTGACATCCTGAGCCTGTTCCCATCTGTGTTCGGCAGCTACCTCGAAGATACGCCGTTCTGGTACGCCATTCAGCAGGACATCGTTCGAGTCCGTGTGCATAACTTCTGCCAGTGGGTGGACCAGGGCCAGGTCGTCGCTGAACCCAGAAAGACACGCCGCGGCGAGACCATGGTGATTAACTCGGAACCGGTCGCCGCCTGTGTCAACACTCTCCGGTGTCCAGATCGGAATTCGCGAGTGGTCCTGCTGAGTCCACGGGGACGCATTCTCAATCAGGAGACAGCCCGTGAATTGTCGCACGCCGAGCACCTGATACTCATCTGTGGTCGCCTGGGTGGGTTCGAAGACGGCCTGGCCGAACTGGTCGGCGCGGAAGAACTCTCCGTCGGCGACTACGTCCTGAATTGCGGTGAAGTTGCCGCAATGGTGGTGATGGACGCTGTCGTCAGGCTTGTGCCGGGAGTACTCGACTTGAGACCTGGAATGTCTGACAGCAGTGATAGTCGTCCGGTGGAACCGACGACTGAAGCTGCACATCTCACTCACTGAACCTGCCATATCGATCTGAGAAAGTAGAACTGTGCCGTCCGACTCAAAGAGAAGCACAACCGACCGATCCAGACGCAGCATTCG
>JADHNX010000109.1 GCA_016779365.1 Planctomycetaceae bacterium | reverse complement strand
AGGCATCGCACGATTCCAGATGCGCACGCGCGTCGGCCATCTCGGGAAGATCGAGATCGTCCGAGTCAGGTCTGACGCAATCCAGAAATTCAAGTGCGGTCTGGCAGTCCATTGATGAAATGTTCCAGGTTCGAAGTTCCGAGTTCAAAGCTCCTCGCCCCACAACAACCTGGAACGCGGAACCTGGAACTTGACAACTTAGTTAATAACTCTCCGGGCTGATCCGTTCGCGAAGCTGCTTTTTTCCCCGCGACAGACGGCTCATCACCGTGCCGACTGGGACGTCCAGTTGCTCGGCAATTTCCCGGTAACTCAACTCTCGAAAGTAAAACAGTAAAAGGACGGAACGGAATTCTTCGGGTAACTCGTTCAAAACCTGCTGCAGAGACTCGCTGTCGAGCGACTGCTCAACCTGTTTGTCGCTCTCGCGTTTCTGGTCAACCGGTTCGGTGAGTACCTCCAGAGCGACTTCTCCATGAGTCACCCGGTCGCGGATTTGTCGGCGGTAAAGATTACGAACGATCATGAACAACCACGCTCGAACTTTGTCGGGATCACGCAACGTGTCGAGTTTGCGTTGAGCATCCAGAAACGCCTGCTGCGAAATGTCTTCCGCTTCATGCGACGTGCCTGACAGCCGGTACGCAAACCGGAACACCGATTCGTAATGCTGATCGACGAGTTGAGATATCTCCACGGTCGGCCTGCTCTGAAACCCGTTCCGCCAGAGGGGATGCGTTGACGACACCGCGTATTCCCGGAATTTTGGAAAGCCTAACGACTTTTCGCAGTTGCGCCACATTCTGGTCGACGCCCTGAGCAACGGCACGTTTAGCAGCCTCACTCAGGACGACCGATCATGTCAAATCCGAACACACTTGCCCCCGCAGCTTCGAAGATTCCGACATACGCCAGAGTGTTGCCGATCGTGAGCCTTTGCTCATCGATTCTTTTTGCGGTGATTTCTGTCGTCACCTGGATCTCGCTTTTAACGATCAGCACCTATGACGTCCTGATCGCCCTGATTATCGGCCTGCCGTTGTCGCTCGGCGGGAGCATCTTTCTTGCATTTCTGCCAACGCTGGTTCTTAGTGTTTTCATGTGCGACCGGCGAGTCCGATGGTCGCTCTGGATTTCAGGAGTCTCAGCCACGATCGGCGGCGGGGTGTGGATCTTCATCGAGATCGTATGCTGAGAATCCGTACCCAGGCTGCAAGGAGCAGTGTATGTCCAAACGAAGTCGACGTCTCATCGGGATTATGCTGGCCGGTGCAATGCTGGTTGGCTGCGGACTTTTCTACCGTCATTTCTGGCTGATCCATCCGGTTGGAAGCGGGCCGGCTGGCCGCACCGTTGATCGTACGCTTTTCGAATCAGCCTGGACGGACCGACCTGTCGTGCTACTCGGATTGGGCGATAGCGTGACCGACGGCTTCGGAGCGTCCGGCGGCAAATCGTATTTCGAGCGACTGGTGAAGAATCCATCCGACGAGTTCGATGATATGCTCGGCGTCAATCTGCGAGCAGTCATGCCAAATCTTGAAGTCCACAACCTGTCGATGTCCGGCACGACTTCGCAGGAGCTGGTCGACTATCAGCTGCCTCGGTTGCCTGACGTTGATGAAGCGGTATTTGGAATTGTGGCCATAACGACCGGCGGCAACGACATCATCCATAACTACGGTCAGACTCCGCCGCACGAAGGAGCCATGTACGGAGCTACCTTCGAGCAGGCAGAACCGTGGATCGCCAACTTCGAAGTGCGGCTCGGGAGAATTCTCGACGAAGTGTCGGAGCACTTTTCGGGCGGGTCCGCGATTTTTCTGGCCAACATCTACGATCCAACCGACGGGATCGGCGACACGATTAACGCTGGCCTGCCTCGCTGGCCGGACGGTTTGAAGATTCACGCGGCGTACAATCAGACCATCGCCGCCGCCATCCAGAACCGCGAGAACGTTTTTCTCGTCGATATGCGAGGCGAGTTTCTCGGTCACGGCATCCATTCTCGGCAGTTCTGGCAACCGTTCTACCAATCCGAAGATCCGGGATACTGGTACTTCGACAATCTCGAAGATCCGAACGACCGAGGCTACGATGCTCTGCGGCGACTGTTTCTTCACGAGATGTCTCGCACCCTGCCAGCGATTTTTGATCCGTCGCGGATTCGGATCCCCAAAACTTCTCAGCCAGCCAGGCCGCAGATTGATGTTTCAACGCCTTCAGAAACTCGAAGCGGACCTCGCCAGCGATGACGCGGAAGTTGTCGCGAAGGCGCTCGACGAGCTGGCGGGTTCGCCGACGACTGAAGCTTTAGAAATACTTTTTGAGAAGGCCAATGACGAAGCCTTTGCGGCTGCAAAGTCAGCGAGCGATGCGTTCGGAAAACTGGTCGCTGCTCATCCAAAAGTCGCTTTGAGACACGCCAGCAGTGATTTGCGAAAGTTGGCGATTGCCTATTTGAGCAACGCGAAGGTCGTCGCTGCCGTTCCCGAACTGGCTCGCGTTCTACGTTCCAGGATGTCTGTCGAAATTCGATGTCTCAGCGCGGTTGCGCTGGGGGCAATCGGGCAGACGACCAGCGTGTCGATTCTCGTGGAAGCTCGGCAGGATCCGACGCCCGAAATCCGAGCGGCCGCTCTGCACGGCTTGCAGAACATCATGCAGGTGGCTGGCGAGGAAGCAGTCGTCGGTTTTCTGGAAGATTACGATTGGACTCTTCGGCAGGACGCGAAGGAACATCTCGAAAGCACCGGCTGGGTTCCGAAGACGAACCGCGAAAGAGTTCTCTGGGGAATCATCCTCGGCCGCTTTGACGAGGCCGTCGCGTACGGATCGGATTCGGTGGACGCACTGGTTGAAGCTGCTCTTTACGTGAACGATGCCGAAGTTCGGCGATGGTCAGCGGTCGCCCTGACGCGACTGAATTCTGATATCGCGACTCGGAAGCTTCGAAAAGCGTTGAACTCCAAAGATTCGAACGAGCGTCAGGCGGCGACGGCAGCGCTTGCAATTCTGGGAGCGGTGGCCGAACCGGAAGGCCCGAGCGAGGCGGAAGTCGAAGCCGTACCGGCGCCTTTGAATATAAGAGAATCAGTCTTTGCAGCGGCGGCTCGAATGCTGACGTTGATCGGCCAGCCTTAAGGGTTGAAGATCTGCAGGGTGGGCATCAGTCGTGCTAACCCGCTCGCTCGGACTTGCGAACTGCCGGGATGACGCATTCGAGGATGCGTTTCTTGACTTCCATCTGAGTCCCCAGCGGATTGATCGTGTGGGTGATTTCCGGCGAGTAGTAGTCAAGAACCGGTCGAGTCATCTCGCGGTAGATTTCGAAGCGACGGCGGATGATTTGCTCGTCGGCGTCGTCGGCTCGGCCCTCAGTCTCAGCTCGTTCGAGTAACCGTTTGACAATCGGTTCATCAGACGACGCTGCCAGGTGAATAACCGCAAGCACGTCGACGTATTCTTCGAGTAGTTCGCATTGCCGCAATCGTCGGGGAATTCCGTCGAGGATCAGAACGTCGTTGACGGGATTGTAGTTGCCTTCCGAGATCTGATCGTTCAGCCATCGCATCCAGACGGTAACGGCTAGTTCGTCGGGCACCAGTTCGCCGCAGTCGATCAACCCGAAGATCAGTTTGCCGTCGGGGCTTTCGGGATTCAGGTTTCGAAAAATAGTGCCCGTCGACACGTGAAACATGCCAGTCATTGTGCCGAGCAAGGTGCCTTGCGTGCCCTTTCCAACTCCGGGCATGCCGAACATCAGGATGGCGGGCAGTCGCGTCGGGGAACCTTCAGGAAGCAACAAGTCGACCTCAAAATTGCGGGTCGGATCCTGATCAAGCTGATTCATCTGCGGGCGCTCCAAGCGGTTCATCTCGCGAGTCCATTCGAAGCCGGGTTTTAACAGGACACCTTCGCCTCGGCAATTTGGTGAACGGGAATCCGAGTCCGGGTTTCAGAAATGCACCTCGAAATGTGGCGTCGCATCGTTGCGAACAAAATTGCGAGGAATCTGTCCTACTGGCGAGGGCGGCGGGCCACGTCTAGAATCCGGCAGGGCGATAGAGACTGGAACAAGCACAGCGCAGTTCCGGAGTATTTTTGTCGGAAAAGTTTGAACTGCTGGAACGGCGCTGTGCATGTTCCTGCCTACGGAAATCTACAGGCGATCAGTGATGAGCATCGATACGGCTTCTCAGAAAGCGACTAGTCAGGTTCCTGACGTGTCAGGCAGATTCGGCGAATTTGGCCGGCGATTCGTGCCCGAAACGCTCATGCACGCTTTGGAAGAGCTGACCAGAGAATACGAAAGGGCGCAGCAGGATCCTGAGTTTCTAGCCGAGCTGGACAAACTGCTGTCGACATTCGTCGGTCGTCCCAACCCGCTGTACTTCGCCGAGCGGCTGACCGAGCACTGCGGTGGGGCTCGCATTTACCTCAAGCGGGAAGACCTCAACCACACCGGCGCTCACAAAATCAACAACACAATGGGGCAGGTGCTGCTGACTCGGCGGATGGGCAAGAAACGAGTCATCGCCGAAACTGGAGCCGGTCAGCACGGTGTTGCTACCGCCGTCGCCTGTGCCCGTTTCGGCCTCAACTGCGTTGTTTACATGGGCGAAGAAGACATCCGCCGACAGAAACTCAACGTATTCAATATGCGAATGATGGGTGCCGAAGTTCGTGGAGTCAGCAGCGGGTCAAAGACGCTTCGAGACGCGATCAACGAAGCCATGCGGGACTGGATGTCGACCGTCGAGCACACTCATTACATCATCGGATCAGTCGTTGGTCCGCACCCGTTTCCGATGATGGTCCGAGACTTCCAGGCGATCATCGGCCGTGAAGCTCGCAGGCAATGTCTGGAGGCCGAAACTCGACTGCCGGACGAAGTCATCGCCTGCGTCGGCGGCGGATCAAACTCAGCCGGCATGTTTTACCCATTCGTCGATGACGAAACCGTTGCTTTGACCGGAGTTGAAGCTGGCGGTCGCGGCCCGGCGCCGGGCGATCACGCCAGCACGCTGACTTACGGACACAAAGGCGTTCTTCACGGAAGCTACAGCTACGTTTTGCAGGACGAAGACGGCCAGACTCAGGACGTTCATTCGATTTCCGCAGGGCTTGACTATCCCGGCGTCGGTCCGGAACACAGCTACTGGAAAGACACCGGTCGAGTGAACTATGTCAGCGTGACCGACGACGAAGCACTGGCTGCATTGCAGACGATGGCGAAGCTCGAAGGGATCCTGCCTGCCATCGAAAGTTCGCACGCCATTGCTCACGCGTTCAAAGCGGCGAAGCAGCGATCGAAGGACGAAATTATCGTCGTCTGCCTCTCCGGCCGAGGCGACAAAGACGTCTACGAAGTCGCCCGTCTGCTCGGTCAGGATCTGGACTGAGTCCCCTTTCCACACCTTAAGAGAAGCAGCAAAACCGTGACTGAGCAGACTCGAATTGCGTCCACATTTAGTGTCCTCAAAGAAGCAGGCCATCTGGCGTTCATGCCGTTTATCACGGCGGGAGATCCGGACATGGCTGCGACGCTTTCCGTAATCCGTGAACTGGGTGACCGAGGTGTCGACCTGATCGAAGTCGGGTTTCCGTACAGCGATCCGATTGCCGACGGGCCGGTGATTCAGGCGTCTTACACGCGAGCCCTCGATAAAGGACTCCACGTCAACGACATCTTTGACGGTGTCAGATCGTTACCGACTGAAGAACTTCCGCCGCTGGTTGCAATGGCTTCCTACGCTCTGCTCTTTCGGCGAGGCGTTGAAGAATTCGTGAAGCAGGCTGTCGAGTCCGGCTTCGCAGGTTTCATCATCCCCGATCTCCCTGCCGACGAAGCAGGGGACGTCGGAAAGGTCGTGCAGTCTCACGGTGCTGACCTGATCCAACTGATCTCGCCGATGACGCCCAAAGATCGAGCCACTGAAATTCTGAAGGCGGCAAGTGGCTTCGTGTATTGCATCTCGGTTGCCGGCACGACGGGCGTTCGAGATGACCTTCCGCCGGAATTGACGGAACAGCTCAACTGGCTGAGAACTCAGACGGATGTTCCTCTCGCAGTTGGGTTTGGTATTAAAGGCCCTGAGCAGGTTGATATTCTGCGAGACGCCGCTGACGGAGTGATTGTCGGCTCTGCCATCGTCCGGATGATGGCGGGCTTGGGAACTTCGCCTGAGGGCGACGCAACCGCCCTTGCAGAAATCGGCACGTTTGCCGAGTCAATGGTTCAGGCAACCCGAAAGAAGTAACGCCATGAATGCACGAGACGCGATCAGGCTTGCAATCGACAGCGCGAAGTTTGTCACGCTGGAATACCTCGGCGATCTTTCCGACGAGGACATGCTGCAACGGCCTCATCCCGAGTGCAACCACATCAAGTGGCAAATGGGACACCTGATTTCATCCGAGCATCAGATGATCAATGCGGTGTGTCCAGGATTGATGCCCGCGCTTCCGGAAGGTTTCGCCGAGCGGTACACCAAAGAGACGGCATCGTCAGACGATCCTGCCGCGTTTGATTCGAAGGCTGATCTCAGACGCCTGCTCGAAGAACAGCGGGAAGGAACGCTGCAGGCACTTGCCGTGCAATCAGACGAAGATCTCGACAAGCCAGCTCCCGAGGCAATGCAGGGTTACGCTCCGACAGTAGGCGACGTTTTCAGTCTGCAGGGTGGTCACTGGATGATGCACGCCGGTCAGTGGGCCGTCATCCGTCGGCAGCTCAATCGCGTGCCGCTGTTTTAAACCAGGATGGCTCAGCGTCGAAGCATTGAATAGAGTGCCATTGAAAGTTGCTGATGGCTGAACGCTGGCGAAATGCTTGCTCGAATGATTAGCGACTGGACGGTGGATCTTCGTCCGACCAGAAAGCGCTGCTGAACTCTCATCAATGGTGTTGTCGCGAAGCGTCCAGAGCAGTTTTGAAGCGGACTTTCGCGTACTCCACCAGGACTGGTTCTGCGATTAGTTTGGCCGGCAGTCAGCATATGACGCACAGGGCGGCAGAACGGGGCTTCCAGCTACTTTCATTCGACCGCTCTTGTATCAAAGTAGAGCCGCTGTTCATTTCAATTCGTGATTGGCAATCGCGACACGTTGGCACGACCGGCATCAGACCGATTGAATGTTACAACAACCTGACGTCTCGAACTCGTTGGGGCAGAACTCACTCTATCCGGAAGAGACAAAATGAATCGTCGTGACCTGATCGCATCCGTTGGCCTGGCTTCGGCCGGATTGCTCGCTTCGAATCTCGACTCGGCGATTTCCGCTGAACGGAAGAATGAAGATGAGAAGGACAAGGCAACGTTCGTATCTTTTTCGGAATGTGCCGACGCTTGCTCTGAATGCGCTAAATTGTGCAATTCCTCTTTCAACCATTGCACGATCCTGCTCCAAACCGGGCAGAAAGGCTACTCGATGATCATGCGAACGTGCATTGACTGCGCCGAGGTCAATCGTGTCTGTGCCGCTTTATGCTCTCGCGAAAGTCGGCTGGCTAAAGTGTTGACCGAGGCTTGCGCTCGATTTTGCGATCGAGCGGCTGGCGAGTGCGCCAAATTTCCAAAGGACAAACTCCTGGCTGCTTGCGCGGAGCAATGTCGTAGATGTGCTGCATCCTGCCGTGGACTGCACGACGACATGCTGATCGCTTAACGAACAGAATCTTTGCCATTTGAAGACTTTGCTTCTGTCAGCTCGCTGGACAGTAGCCCGAAATCAAAGCTCGTTTTGGGCGGGAAGAACGGGATTTTTCAATCAAGAACACCTTCAATTGACGAAACACTGTTCTAGATTGAGCGATTTCAACTCCCTACGTCATTCTGCGAGTGGCTGTGACCGGCCTCAGTTGAGACAGCACCCAGGTAACAGTAATGGCGATGGCACCTTGCGGCATTCAACCAACGGAAAACCTGGCGAATCGCGATAGTTCAAGGCATCGGGAATCGACAACTCGACGAGACCTGCGAGCGATCACTTCCGACGGCATCGCGCAAAGCGTGATGGTCGGCCTGGGGGAGACATGGCTGCCGGCATTCGCGCTGGCACTTGGCATGGGTGAAATGGTCAGCGGACTGATGGCGACCGTTCCGATGCTTGCCGGTTCTGTACTGCAACTGATTTCGCCGAGCGGAGTTCGTTGGTGTGGTTCGTTGCGTCGCTGGGTCGTGTTGTGCGCCGTCGTGCAGTCAGTTTCATTTGTGCCGCTGGTGATTGCCGCATCCCTAGGAAGCATCTCAGTGGTCGGTCTGTTTGTCGTCGCGACGATCTACTGGGGCGCGGGACTGGGAACCGGTGCCGCATGGAATGCATGGGTCGAGATGCTGGTGCCGGGCCGGGTTCGACCCAAGTTCTTCGCCTGGCGGACACGACTGGCTCAGTTGGGAGTTCTCGCCGGCCTGATTGGCGGTGGACTGATTCTGGAGTACGGTCGCGCATCAGGAGCCGAGTTGTGGGCCTACGGAGCGATCTTCGTTGTCGCCGGTCTGGCACGTCTGTGGTCGTCGCGCTTGCTGGCTTCGCAAAGCGAACCCGCACAGAGTCCATCGCTGGCGGTGCAGACGGTTGTCGCCGCGTCACAAAGAACCAGCCAGGGCCGGGTTTCTCAGGGACGACTGATGGTCTACCTGCTGGGCATGCAGGGGGCTGTCTTTATCGCCGGTCCGTTCTTCAACGCCTGGATGCTGAATTACCTTCAAATGACGTATGTCGAATTCGTCATTCTGATCGCCGCGTCGTTTGCTGCCAAAGCGGTGGTACTTCCGCAGCTGGGAACTCTCGCCCGGACCTGGGGAGCGAGTCGACTGCTGTGGCTCGGAGCGATCGGTATCGTCCCGCTGCCGGCGATGTGGCTCGTTTCAAATCACCTCGGCTGGCTGTTGTTCGTACAGATCCTGGGTGGGGCGGCCTGGGCGGCTCACGAACTGGCAATGCTCCTGTTGTTTTTCGATTCGATTCCTCGTCAGGACCGCACGCGGGTGCTCTCACTCTACAACTTTGCGAACGCTGCATCGATGTGCGTGGGAACGGCCATTGGAGCGGTCGCGCTGCAATATCTTGGCGAAAACGCGGAAACTTATCTGTTGTTGTTTGCAGCGTCGTCTGCCGCGCGTCTGCTGCCGCTGGTGCAGCTTGTCGGGCTGCCGCAGCGAGTCGCAACGTCAGTGCCGCTGACATTGCGACTGCTGGCCGTTCGTCCGTCAGCAGGTTCATTCGAACGCCCGGTCTTCGGCGTTTCAGAAAGTGCCAACAGTGAAACGATGGAATCGGCCAATTCGTCCGTCTGACAATTGACCGGTCGCCGGCTTACGTTCGGATCAATCAACGACGCGATCGCTGGTCGACTGCAAGGATAGTGTCCTGAGTAATTTTCTGGTTTTAACTACACAGGCTCAGAGACTCGGCGTTTGCCAGAAGTGTTTTCCTCGATGCCTTCGTGCCTCTGTGATTAGATTCTTCTAATGATTTCGGGAAGTTGTTTCGAACCTGTTCCAAAGTCCTGCCTGACCGTAGGATAGTCTGACGTTGTTTTTCTAAAGTCAGTGCCCACGCCGCGAAAACAGTTTCGCGGAAGAATAAGCCATCTGGAAGTTGCATGACCGAAACTGCTGTGCCGGCGACTCCAACGGGATTGTTTCAGTCGTATGCACCAGTCCCTGGTGTTTATGACGAAATGTTTGCGGCGACCGGACAATGCCGCGAACACAGCCAACCGATGCTCGACGAACTGAACCGCCTCGGCACCGGCGAGCTGGACCGACGATACCGTCAGGCAGAGAAACTCATCCGAGACAACGGCGTCACGTTCAACACGTTTGACGAAACGGGCGAATCGTCGCGACCCTGGAACCTGGATATCGTCCCCGCCATGCTGTCGCGAGCCGACTTTCAGGTGCTCGACAAGGGGCTGATCCAGCGGGCAACGCTGCTGGAAGCAATTCTTGACGACCTGCTGGGACCGCAGCGCTTGCTTCGTGAAAAGGTGATCCCGGCAGAGATTCTGTTGGCGCATCCAGGGTTTCATCGCGCTTACCACAATCTTCAACCTTCTAACCGTCGTCGCATCACGATCTACGCGGCCGACCTGGCCAGGTCTCCGGATGGACGCTGGTGGGTGACGGGCGATCGAGTGCGTGCTCCGTCCGGTTTGGGGTTCATTCTCGAAAACCGCATCGTGACTTCCCGAGTGCTGCCTGGCATCTTTCGCACAGCTCGCCCTCGCCGACTGGCTCCATTCTTCATGCGGCTGCGAGAAACGCTTCGCGACATGGCGCCGCGTTATCGCGAGAACCCTCGCACAGTGGTCCTTTCTCGCGGAGCAGATTCACCGACCTATTTCGAAGACGTCTACCTGGCGAAATACCTGGGTTACACGCTGGCCGAGGGCGGCGACCTGGCGACCCGTAACGGTCGAGTCATGCTGAAAACACTCGGAGGTCTGCTGCCTGTTGAAGTCATTTTTCGCCGCGTCAGCGACGACGACTGCGACCCGGTCGAGCTGAAGGCCGGATC
>JADHNX010000108.1 GCA_016779365.1 Planctomycetaceae bacterium | reverse complement strand
GGCGGAAATCAGGGGAACAATAATCTGGGCGGCATTGCGATCGATGCGGCCGGAGTTGTGACTCCGGCATTTGTCAAAGAGGCAACGTCCCGGCTCAATCAGAAGCGGCAGGAAGCTCTCGCGGCGGAACATCTTTCTAAGGACGTCAACGTTTCGAGTTCGTTGAGAAAGGTCTCGCTGGTTCGGCTTGAGACGATGAGTCGCGAATTTGCTGAACAGAAAAAGCACGTTCCCGTTGAGATGCAGTTTCTCGCCGGGCTGCAACGGATCGATTATGTGTTCGTTTACCCGGAGACCGGCGACATTGTGATTGCGGGGCCGGCAGAAGGGTTCGCTCCAAATGTCATCGGTCGAGTTCTGGGGACGTCGACTGGCCGTCCGCCGTTGCGTCTTGATGATTTGATTGTTGCTCTGCGGACGGTTCCCAGCGCTTCCTTGATCGGATGCTCGATCGATCCGACAAGAGAGGGGCTCGTACGATTCAACGATTACGTACTGCAAAACAGCTTTGCAACGACCACCGCGGTTATTCAGCAGCGGTTTCGTGAGATGGCGCAGGCGATGGGGACTCAGGACGTTTCTGTATTCGGTGTTCCCTCGGATTCGCATTTTGCGAGTGTTCTCGTCGAAGCCGATTACCGCATGAAGCTGATGTCGGTCGGGCTTGAACGACCAAAGATTCCGAAGTGGAAGAGCCACCTTGAACTGATTGGGACTGGCGGCAACACACTGCAACGCTGGTGGTTCACGCCGCTGTACGACGCTTTTCGACAGTCGGAAGACGGCAACGCATTCCAGTTTTCAGGGTCGCGAGTTCAGTTGATGTCGCAGTCCGAAAAGGTGAGTGCCTCCGGTAAACGGTCGGCGGCAGCGATGCAGGCTCAGTCAATTGAAAAATTTGCCAGACAGTTCACCGAGCGATATGGAGATGTCGCTGAAGTCTCGCCAGTTTTTGCCGAGCTGCAGAATATTATCGATCTGGCGATTCTGGCCGCTCTGTTTGAGAAGGAGCAGCTTCCTCAGAAAGTTGGCTGGTCCATGGAACTGTTCCTCGACGAGACGAAGACGCCGCTGGCTAAAGGGAACTCGCCGTCGAAAGTTGCCTCGGTCTGCAATTATCGAAAAGCGGGAAGTCAGATTGTCGGGCTGGTTGGCGGCGGAGTGATGATCTCGCCGAAACAGTTGTTGCGGCAGGTTTCGTTCGACAAACAGGGAAACCGCGAACTGGAGAGCCGCGTTCGTGAATCTGTGCCGCCCACTGAGTTGAATGCCTGGTGGTGGGATTAAGGATCTTATTCAAAACAACTTCCCGATTTGCTCAAACTCAGGTAACCCGACGTGTCAGCGAGGGACGGAAACTGGACGATATCCCTCGCTGGCGTGTCGGGTTACCTCACGGAAGTTATTTCGGACACGTTCCTGGCTGAGGCTGCAACTTGAAAAGAGCATCTCCTGGTTTGGGCAAGTGGTGCTACGAACGGCAGATGCGTGGGATCATTGGTTTCAGGGATGAGATTATGGGCACGGCTTTTTTGTTGGAAATGATCACGCGTTTTACACTTCAAGCGCCATGACATGAGACATTGCGCGGCACGCCCTCTGCCATGATGGCGTGCGGATCGCCAATGTGTGGTCAAGGCACTGCCGCCAAAACGCTGTTCCGACCAGGTTGCTTCTCTGTTAAACGTACTCGTGTTCCTCGCTCGCGACTGTTTTGGGAGAAACGGGTCGTTAGGGAGCAACAAATAGAGTCGCGGTATTTCGGGTAGGCGTTCAGGGAAGAACACGATGCGACGGATCCCCTTGCGGTTTTATATTCTGGCGTTGTTTCTCGTCGGTCTGAATCTGACCGGGCTGCTGTGGATTCGTCACGAGCTGGTTTCGACCCGAGATCAAGGAGCAGTACCACTGCGGATTGTCGACACGCTTCCGCAGGCGGACGCCGACCAGGCCGAGCGGTTGTCTCTGGTCTTCGACGGGGATGCGGGGGAGCCGGCGCGGTTGAACTCGCAGCTTGACACTGCCACGCCGTTCGAGATTCAACCGAAAGTTCCCGGACATTGGGAGTGGACGACGGCCAGGCAGCTTGACTACGTCCTCGCCGAACCGCTACCGGCGGGCCGACATTTTGGAATCGTCCCGGCCAGCGGAATCGAAACGCAGCTTGGTCGAGTCGTACATGTGAACGCGGAACTAGCGTTTCAAACCGCTCCGCTGGAGTTGACCGAATGTCTGTTGATCTCGTCGGACCGCAGCGATGTCACCTTCGAGCTGCGATTCAATCAGAAGGTCGCACCGACCGAACTGCTGAAGCAACTGACGATCGGAAAGGCGAGGCCAGACAGTTCTGACACCGAACTTGAACAGGCTGCCCGTCAACAGAAGAGTTTGAAATGTCTGATCAACGAGCCAGCGACGTCGCTCGTGCTGCGGTGTGCGCGGCCTGAAGATGATCAACTGCGTGTCGAACTGGCGGAGACCCTCACCGGCCATGAGGCAGAGCGTTCACTCGGCAAAAAGATCGCTCGAACCTTGACGCTGAGTCCTGTCTTCGCGTTTCTCCGCACGGAGGTCGAAGAACCCGGCTTCGATGGTCAGAGTCGAATTGACGTATTTTTCTCGCTGGGGTTGTCGGCAGAACAGGAGATCCCGTCGCTCGGTGTGTCGCCGCCAGTCGATGACCTGCGAGCCAGGTTTTCGCAGCATTGGAATGCGAACGGGAATCTGTTGCGACTGACCGGCTCGTTCGAGTGCGGACGTCAGTACCACTTCACGTTGCCGGCAACGGTGCTCTCGATGGACGGCAAACCATTGGGCGAGGCCTGCGAAGTCTCGGTTCGAATTCCCGACCGCCGCCCACGCGTCAGTTTTCCGGACAGCAACGGAGTGTTGTCGCCGCAGGGCAACCTGACGTTGAATCTTGACACCGTGAATGTCGGCGGGCTGAGAATCTCTGCTTCCAGCGTTCACACGAATAATGTCGTCGCCCATCTGCAGGGTACGTGGGAGAGGCGCACGTCGAGATCGCTCCCGAGCAAAACGATTCGACTTGACCATACAAAGAACCAGACGGTCTCCAGCACGCTGGAACTGAAATCACTGCTGAGCGGCCCATCCGGACTGTTCCACATTCAAGCGGCTGCGACGGACGAAGCGTGGGTCAGCGATTCAGCACTGGTGACGGTGACGGATCTCGGACTGACGTTGAAGCAGTCAACGTCGGAACTGCTCGTTTGGGTAACGTCGCTGCGGAAGGCGACGCCGGTTGCCGGCGTACGAGTATCGAGTGTGTCATACACAAATCAGACGCTGGCCGTCGCCACGACTGATGTTGACGGTCTTGCCCGCTTACGCGTCGACCGCAAGCACGCTGACGGCGAGCCCTGGGTCATCATCGCCGAGCAACCTGAAAATACGGACGTTACTGGCCTCGCTGACCAGCAGACTGCCGGGCAGGTCGCATGGCTGAAAACGGACGAGGCTCACTGGCTGGCCGATGATGTCAGCCAGACTGGACGACCACATCCCAAAGCACTCGACGTCATGCTGTACTCTGACCGAGGCACCTGTCGACCGGGCGACCTCATTCACCTTTCAGGGATCATTCGCGACGACCAGGGAAAGGTCCCGCCTGGATTTCCGATCGAAGTTCACGTCACGCGTCCCGACGGTCGGCGAACGGCATCGGAAGTGATCACACACAATGCGGACGACAGAACCGCCGCGCAGGGGGTGTTCCACTTTGAGTACCAGACTCCGATTGAAACCTGGACAGGCCCATGGAGGTTTCATGTGACGTTGCCGGGCTCGGATGACGAGATCGCGTCAGCTCATGTTTACGTCGAAGAATTCATCCCGGTCAGAATCGAAGTAAAAGCGTCGCCGACAAAGCCGCTGTTCACGAATGGCGAACGGCCAGCAATCAACGTCGAAGCCCGTTACCTGTTCGGAACACCGGCGTCCAGCCTTCAGACTGTGGTCAATGTCTCCCACAAGGCGGAGCGGTTTCACTCGAAGCAATTTCCGGGTTTCACTTTCGGGCCTCGGATACTCGACGGGCGACGCATCGCCAGCGAGGTCGACGCTCGACTGGATGCGCTGGGACATTCGCTGATCGATCTGCCACGAGTGGCCGACTCGACAGCGACACCCTGGCAAGCCAGCGTCAATGTTACCGTCACCGAAGAAGGCGGACGATCCGTTTCGACTCACACCGGACTACTGATCGATCAGCAGCCACACCATGTCGGAATTCGAATGCCAGTCGGGCGAGTCGTTCCCATTGACCAGGAACTGACCGCCAACTGGATTCTGCGCACTCCTGAAGATGAACCGGCCGATATTCAGACGCTGTCGTTTGAACTCGTCCGTGTCACTCATGAGAACGTCCTGAGAAGAGTCGATGGTCGAGCCGTGTGGGAATCCCGCGAACGCACGTCGTCCGTCTGGACAAAGACCATTGACAATTCATCGCCGTCGGCGATCGAGCAGACCGACGGAACGGCGGGGACAATCGCACTGACGTGCCCCGAACCGGGGTATTACCGGCTGATTGCAACGTCGAAGTCCGGCAGTCTGACAGAGATTGATCTGACGGCTGTCGGCTCCAACGGTCAGCATCTGACGCGGGCGCTCGAACAGCCCGAACGCGTCGATATTCAATTCGACCGTGAGCAATGCCTGCCGGGCGAGACAGTTAACGCCGTCATCGCCAGTCCCTTCCCAGGCCGGATGCTGCTGAGCCTGGAAGCTGACCGCGTACTGTGGTCGACGGTCACGGAGCTCGAATCAACATCGGCGATTGTCCCCGTCAACATCCCGGCCAACGTGCGAGGCGGATGTTTTCTTTCAGCGACCGTTCTGCGAGCGGTTGATCCCGCAGCGCAAGAGTGGCTGCCTCATCGAGCACGAGGGATCGCTCGCGTGATGACCGACCATGCGGCGCAGCAATTGCCGGTCGCTATCGATGCTCCGCAGCTGGTGCAGCCGGCAACGGCGGTGACGGTCACTGTGCAGACTCTTCCGGGAGCAATGGTCCAGTTGTGGGCTGTTGACGAGGGGATTCTGGCGACCACCGGGTTCAGCAGTCCGAATCCGCACTCGCACTTCTACGCGCCGAGGCGGAATGATGTGCTGTCTTCTGATGTGTTTTCGAACCTGTTACCGGATCACGAACTGCCCTCGTCGATACACCGGATCGGGGGTGACGGCGGCGGCGATTCGCTGCGTCGCAACCCGATTCCGTCAAAACGCCGCGATCCGACCGTGATCTGGCAGAGCTTTCGACAAGCAGATGCCGACGGAAAACTGACGCTGAACGTGACGCTGCCACAGTTCACCGGCGAACTTCGCTGGATGGCGGTCGCCGTGCAGGATGATCGCTACGGAGCGGCAGACCTGGCGATGACGGTCACATCACCATTGCTTGTGGAAGTTGCCTGGCCTCGTTTCGCCGCACCGGATGACGAGTTTTATGTTCCCGCGCGAGCCTTCAACACGACCGACACACCGATGACCGTTCGCGTCGATACGACGGTGGCAGGTCCGCTCGAACTGGCCACAGGCGAACCGTCGCTGACCGTGCATCCTGGCGAAAGCCGCGTCATCTGGCTGAAGGCGAAGACCGGACAGCCTGGCTCCGTCGATGGTACTGTGGTCGTCACTTCGCTGGACGGTAACGATTCCACTCGCCACGAATTCCGCAGTCCGTTTGCATTGCCGGTGCGTCCGGCAACTCCTCTGCAGACTGAGCGACAATTCATCACTGTCAAGCCGAATGAACCACTACCGATTAAGCTGAGTGCTGATTTTCTGGCAGGATCGACACGTCTGCGGATTTCGTTGTCGTCAGAATCGGGGCTCGATCTGAAACCGGCACTCGACGACCTTTTGCAGTACCCGTACGGCTGCGTCGAACAGACGTCGAGCCAGATGCGGGCGCTGCTCGCGGCCGGCCAGTGGCTGAATTCTGAAGCGGGCGAGGATCGGCGACAGGAAGTTGTCAATGCGATGCTGCAGTCAGGAGTGTCCAGGTTGTGGAGTATGCAGGGGGCCTTCGGTGGTCTCAGCTACTGGCCTGGGCAATCGGAAGCTCATACATGGGGAAGTGCCTACGCCGCCGAAACGCTGCTCGACGCTCGCGATCGCGGCGTGTCGATCGATGCTCGATTGTTGACCGGCCTGCAGAAGTTTCTTGACCAGACGCTGGCTTATGCGGGCAACGACATCGACGCCAATACGCGTGCAGGCATTTGTCACGTGCTGTCCCGTCTCGATCATCCTTCGGTCGGCTGGATGTCGGTCCTGACGGAGCGATTGAACGAACTGGACATGGATGGCCGAGCTCACCTGGCAATGGCATGGCTGCACGCGGGGCGTCGAGATCAGGCACTGGCGGCAATTTCGAAAGACACAATCGATCTGGGGGAACACTCGTCGTACGCGGGACGGTTCACGTCGCCGGTGGCTCAACAAGCCCGCCTGCTTTCCGCACTGGTTGAACTGGATCCGCAGCACGAATGGATTCCGCAACTCGTCAACAGTCTGCACGCTGTGCGTTCCAACGGTGTGTGGCTGAGCACTCTGGACAACGCGCTGGCGCTGGAAGCTCTCTCTGCTCGCAAACATTTCGCTGCGGATTCAACCAGCTTCGAAGGCCAGGTCCACGTTGGCGGCCAGTCGGTCGACCTGAAACCCGGCGAGACGAAACACGTCACGCTTTCGAATGTTGACGACTCGGCAGAGTTGATCGCTCACGGATCCGGCGAACTCTTCGCCGCTATCGAGACAACCGGCCTCTCGAAGACACCGCCCGAAGACAAGGATCGGCAGATTCAGGTGCGACGGCGCTGGCTGAAGCGAGATGGACACACGATCGATCCGCAGCGCATCGCCGTCGGTGAGCTGATTCTTGTCGAAGTCGAGTTGAAGTCGCTGGGGCGAGCATCCATCGCCAGCGTCGCCGTCGTCGATGCTCTGCCAGGAGGCATGGAAGTCGAGAACCCACGACTGAGCACTTCCGACCAGTCAGCCTCTACAGCGGACGCCGATCATGTCCAGTTTCTTGACGATCGAATCATCGTCTTCGGAACGGCAACGCCACGCGGTCAGAAATTCCGCTATGCACTGCGAGCGGTCACCGACGGCGACTTCGCGCTGCCGCCGATTCAGGCATCGTGCATGTATAACGAGTCGATCTCGTCGACTCATGGTGCAAACCGGGTCCGTGTTCGAGCATCCGGCCGCATCGAACCAGAGCGTCTGGCTGAGCAACCGGACGCGACCGGAGTAACGAAGTGAGAAGGCTGCCACTGTCCGCGTTCATTCCGCCGCGTCAATCGTGTGCCACTGCTGGCCGGTTACGGCGTACCGTCCGCCGGTGTGTGTTGTGTTTGACTGCGCTGGCAGGCAGCGCAGCATCCATCGTCCTCATCGTTCAGTTGGTGTTTCCGTTTCCGGTGCAGACACTTGAACGCTGGCCGGCAAGTCCACGCGTCGAGGATCGAACTGGTCGCCCGTTGCTGCAACTCGTCGGCAAGGATGAGCAATGGCGGTTTCCGATCCCGCTTGACGAAATGTCACCGTGGATCGTGCAGGCGACAATCGCCGCCGAGGATGAACGTTTCTACGAACACTCCGGAGTCGACACGACGGCTTTGCTGCGTGCCGTTCTGCAGAATCTCCAGGCCGCTGACGTCGTCTCCGGCGCTTCCACAATCACCATGCAGCTATGTCGGATGGTTGACGACCGCCCGCGCACACTCACCGCAAAGCTGATCGAAACTTCGCGGGCCTTAAACATTGAGCGGCGTTTCTCGAAGTTAGAGATCCTGGAACACTATCTCAATCTCGCTCCCTACGGCGGCAACATCAGAGGAGTCGAAGCAGCATCGCAACGCTACTTCCGAAAGAACGCGTGCGATCTTTCACTGGCTGAAGCGGCGTTGCTGGCTGGGTTGCCGAAGTCGCCCACTCAGTTTCGACCGGATCGATATCCCGATCGGGCAACAACTCGACAGACGTACGTACTGCGGCGCATGCGAGAAGTCGGCATGATTTCGGTCGAGCAGGAGCAACTTGCCACAAGCTGGCAGGCTGATTGCAGGTCGGAAGTCGCTCAGCAGGATAACATGCTGCGAACGGCAGGAACCGTGACAACGCGTTCAACATTGACTTCCGCTTCCACATACCAGCACGAAACGCAAGCGAGTGAGTCTATCGCCAGGAATCCGGATCCGCTCGCTTGCGATTCGTTTTTGTATCAGGAAACAGTTTCGGCACGCGACCGTAGCAAGTCCGGCGCGCACGCTGCTTGGCTGGCGTTGCGGCGACGGCCGGAAGGTGGGCGGACGACTATCGATCCTTCGTGTCAGAGTACGACGGAGCAGCTCGTCAATCACCATCGGGCAGACCTCCCTGCCGGATCGGATATCGCCGTCGTCGTCATCGACATCTCCAGTTCCGAGATTGTCGCTCTGGTGGGTTCGGCAGACTTCTCGGACCCGGTGGATGGTCAGGTAAACGGCGTGCTCGCTCGCCGCAGTCCCGGCTCGGCGCTCAAGCCGTTCTTCTACGCGACGGCTTTCGACGCCAAACGACTGAATGCTGAGTCGGTTGTTGATGACTCGTCGATTGAACGCGGCGGGTGGCGCCCCGACAACTTCGATAGCACATTCCGAGGTCAGATGACGGTCGCCGATGCGCTGCGGGAATCCCGCAATGTGCCGGCGATACTACTGCTCGAAGCGCTTGGGTCATCCCGTTGCGTTGGGGTACTTAATTCTGTCGGAGTGCGGCTGCCGAAGAATGTTGAGCGACTTGGAGGCCTGGCAATCGCTGTCGGCGCCGTCGAAACAACGCTACTCGACCTGACTAATGCGTATGCGACACTTGGTCGCGATGGTCGATTCACGAAGCCTCGGCTTTTCGCCGATGAACCGCTCGATGAAAGAGTTGTGCTCGGCAAACCGGCGTGTCGAACAGTCAACGCGATTCTCGCATCCACCGAACGAACGCCTCACGGTTGCGAGCATGTTCCTGCCGGGCAACTGCCATGGTTCATGTGGAAAACCGGGACGAGTTCCGGACGTCGCGACGCATGGGCCGTCGGTCACAACGGGCGGTTCGCCATCGGAGTCTGGGTTGGACGATTCTCCGGTGCTGGCCACGAAGCCTTCGTTGGGCGCGAAGCTGCCGAGCCCCTGCTGGCTCGGCTCTTCACCTCGCGACTGATTCGCGCGACGAAAGTTCCTGAATCGCCGGATGAATTGCTGGTGACTCTACCGTTGAACCTGATTCCGGATGCCGGCAGGAATTTGCCAATGATCGTGTCGCCGGCGTCGAATTCGGAATGGCTGTGTGCCGACGGTCGTTCGGCGTTGATTCCAGTGACCGTTCGAAATGCTGAGGAAGCTGCCTGGTTTCTCAACGGACGACCGGCTACAGAAGTTCGAGACAGCCTGAACCTCGCACCCGGTTCGTACGAACTTCGTTGCATCGCCAGCAACGGACAGGCAACCGCCGTCCGCTTCTCCGTGGCAAGTAAATGATTGCGACTTTGCCGCACGGCGAAACTTCGAGTCACCGCGTCGTCATGCTGAACTTAAGCCTGAATCTGCAAAAGAAAACGCCCGGACAATCAATGGTTGTCCGGGCGTTTCAATTATTGAGTGATCGGGAAGTTATATTTCCGAGGCACTATCTCAGTCGGAATGACAGTCCGAATCCACCGATGCGAGTGCGGATGTAAGAGCTGTCAGAATGCCGGCTGTGTCCCAGGTCTCGGCTCCCTGGGCGAACGCCGTTGTGGCTGTGTGAGCTGCTTCGGCTGTTCCAGCCATCAAAACCGCTACGTCCGACTGGTGAGCCGAAGTTTCGCGACGAAACAGGGCTTCGAGAGAAATCGTGACCGGGTCGTGTGTATGTTCCCAGTGGGACGATCGGTCGAACTGGTTCGAATCGGCTGTGCGAAGAAACATGGCTGTGTGACGAGTGTCGGTTGTGGTGGAAGGCGACCAGCACTTTCTGCAGGTCTTCTTTCATCTCGCAGAGTTCTTCGTCGATATCTCGGATGCGTCGGTCGAGGCTTGCCAGGTTGGCTCGATCGACGCTTCGTGGTTTGCAGGATGCAAAGCAGCTGCTGAATCTTCGAACCGAGCAGTTGCTGCCGGCAGCCCATTCGTTCAGAACGAGAACTCCCTGTTTGACTTCGAAGAACTGAGCGTCGAGCTGCGATGTCATCGCGTCGATGGCCAGGACGTTGCCGCTGCACCGGGTCAATTCGTGCAGTTCGTGAGCTGACTTTGCGACTCCGCAGAGTCCCTCCTGAAGGTATTGAACGATTGCTGGTGGAGCGTGGCGGAAGTTGTATTTGACGATCGCTTCTGCGCGTTCGGCTTCTCGCTCAATGTCGTGCGAATGGTCGTCAATGTGTTCGTAGAGGCCAGCCTGTGCAGTTGCTCCAGTCAAACTGACTGCAAGGCCGAAGATCAATCCGTGGGCGAGTTTTGCGATTGCTGGTTTCATCTCATTCTTCCTTC
>JADHNX010000107.1 GCA_016779365.1 Planctomycetaceae bacterium | reverse complement strand
CACCATCCTGACGGCTCGCGTGCGGCGGCGTGATGAGAAGTCGGACGCAGACGCGATCCCGTTGCAGAATGCCGTCAGCGGCAGCGGAGTCAAATCCGATGCTGGTGTAACTGGCGAAACAGTTCGTGGCTCAGCCCCTGCGCCGACCGAGTCACAAGACGTCACGGCGATCACGCAGGCGAGTGCTCGAAATGTGGTGCCTCGCGATCTGCCGAAGCCAGACCAGATTCCCGGTGGGATGCTACTGACACGGCGTCCGGTGGGTTCGTTGTTGATGACGTTGCGCAATCGAGGTGGTGGATCGGTCAGTCCGCGGATGACAGTGCTGTTTGAAGACACCGACGGCAACGGCGTGCTTGTCGGAACGACCGACGATGTGCAGATTCACGAGACGAAGAATGCGCAACTCGACGAGACGAACGTCGAAATGATTAACGCACAACTTCAGACTGTCGGCACACCCCAGCAGCGTTTCTGCGCGGAACGACTCCGACTGATCAATGAGCGAGGGGCCGCTGGCAAGCCGCATCTGCGGATGGAACTGGAGTCGGCAGATGTTCAATTCGAGTCAGCCGGACATGAATCGAAACTCATGGCTGAGCGAATCGAGCTCCAACTGAGTCTTGCACCGTTTGGCGTAGACCAGGTGCAGGCCGACGGGCTCGGTTCGCGCAAGACCGACGCGCTGGCTGTCTCAAACTCAGACGACAGTCCTGAGGAAGGTTCGTGGGTCGACCTGAAGAAGCGGCGGGGTCAACAACAGACCAAGAGGGCGATCAACACGTCACAGGCTTTACCGGCGCCATACGCGCTCGGCATTGAGGGGGCGCTGAACCGAAAGACGAATGCTTCTTTTCAGGAAGTGTCGCTGGCAGATGCCGTAAAGGAGTTGGCTCGGCAGCAAGGTGTGAACATCGTGCTCGACAAACGCGGGCTGGAAGAGGAAGGCGTGTCGCTGAATGAGAAGCTCTCGATTGAAGTCAGCGGGATCTCGTTGCGGTCCGTGCTGAAGCTGATCCTGGATCCGCTGAACCTTGGAACGCGGATCGGCGAAGACGACGTGATCATCGTGACAAGCCGGCAACGCGTAGCCGGAGAACTCGACGTCCGTGTCTATCCTGTGGCGGCTCTGGTGGTCCCGATTTCTGATCGAGTCAGCATTCACACAGACGCAGAGTCGGGAGCTGCAGCGACTCCCGTCACCAGTCCGGCACCGCAGCTCGATTTCGAGAAGCTGATCGAACTGATCACCAGCACGGTTGACCCGGATTCGTGGAGGCAAGTCGGCGGCTCGGGATCGATCGTTGCGAATAAGACAACGCTGAGCCTTGTGACTCGACAGACTCCGGTGGTGCATGCAGAAATCGCGGATTTGCTCGACCAGTTACGGCGACTGCAGGATCTTCAGGTCACGCTGGAGATGCAGACGCTCGAAGTGCCGCAGTCGTTTTTGACGAGCTGGGACATCGGTCGCGAGTTTCGATCGCTGGGGCAATCAAAGACGCAACGCTACATGCGGCTGACGCGGGAGCAGGCCGAGCAACTGCGGCAGGGCAGCAAGGCCGAGTCGTTTCCCAGAGTGACGCTGTTCAACGGGCAGGTCTGTCAATGGAAACTCGGCGGAAGTGACAGCGGGCAGTCCATGCTTGAACTGCAGCCCGTCGTGTCGAACGACCGGCGGTTTGTGCGGCTGGGAGTCAATCAGAACGACGCAGAAACGAACGGTACCGGGGCAGACTCATTCGCGGTGATCTCGCCCGTTTCAAATGGTGACGCCGTGCTGCTCGAACTGGACGCACTGGCGTCTTCAGGAGCCCCGTTCGTCGGTGTGCCGATCCCCGGCCAGCCAAAAGCGTTTCGAGCAGCCCCAAAGCCGGGACGATTTTTCCTGATCCAACCTCAGTTTGTCATCGTCGAGGAAGAGGAAGAACTATTAGGGAGTGATGCGGGAAGGTGATGCATTCGGACTCGACTGAACCGCGATAAATCGGAACGCCCCGCTGTACGTCGATGGCCGATGCAGGCTTCGCGCAGCGGAGTTTCGTTCAGAACCGCAGCGCTTTACACAAACGAATTGAAACCATAATCCGCGAAGTTGTCAGCGTCTCGCGTGTCGGCAGGTTTGCTGGTAGAACTGCCGACACGGTTTCAGTTGTCACCGCGTCGACCGAGTCTCCGTCTTGTCCGCTTTCAAAGGTGACTCACCATGTCGAATGACTCAACGGAAACCGTGTCGAACGAACCAGGCGAGAAGCCCCCTCGAAATCCCGTTGAGCGAGTCCTCGTCTGGGGAATGATTGCCGCTCTGCTGGTTGTTGTGGGGATCGAAGCGCGAGCACAACGTGGCTACACGATGTCTCTG
This sequence comes from Planctomycetaceae bacterium, assembly GCA_016779365.1. Classification (GTDB taxonomy): domain Bacteria; phylum Planctomycetota; class Planctomycetia; order Planctomycetales; family Planctomycetaceae; genus JABMPE01. Next base: position 8,180 of record JADHNX010000107.1, on the reverse strand, counting down.
AATGCGTTTCAGACGGCGTTCGCCGATGCCGAAGAGGTTCAGATTTCGCTGGACGAAGCTCGAAGACTGATGGTATTTGGGCCAACCGAAGTTAAATCGCCGAAAGAGTTCGGCCCCTTGCACTACTACGACTACTATCGTTTTTCGTGGCCGAGCCTTTTCAAATCGGGCGAGTACGAGATCACGCTGAAAGTCACAGACAACGACGAACTGGCAGTGATCAGTTTCTCGACTCCGGCAGCGCCCCAGCCTGACTGGATGGGTGAGGTGATTCAGTTGCCGGGTGAATTCTCGCCTGAAAATCCCGGAGCGATGGGTGGTGGGTTTCCGGGTGGCGGTGGTGGCCAATCTGGCGGGCGAGGTTTTCGACCTCCGCCAAATCCGCTCATTACAAAGCTCGACACAGATGGGGACGATGAGCTATCTGCCGAAGAGATCGAAGGAAGTCCAGCCGTTCTTCAATCGCTCGACGCGAACGGTGACGGAGACCTCACTCAAGAAGAGTTTGATCCGGAAGGTCTCGGACGTCGAGGCGGAGGACCCGAGCAAGGCGGCTTCGTTCCTAGCGGAAACGGCAACAGCGACTCTGTCAGTTCTCGCCCGCAGCGACCACCGCTCGAAGAGTAACCAGACTCCGCAAGTGGCGTAGCTGAGGTGGAGACTGCGAGCCACGCCCTCTGCTGTGTGCAGAGCAGCGGTTTACGTGGCAGAACCGGCGAGTGCTACGGCTTCTGGTTGAACTCGGGGGAGGGCGTTTGTGTCGTTGCGGGATTCTCCCTGGTTGATCAGCCAGCGGATCATCAAAAACGCGGCGCCGGCGCACGTCATCAGCGTGAGAAAGTTGTAGCGGAGCGTGTCGTCAGGACACGAAACGAACCACGAGATGATGTCGTTGTCGAGCCAGTCGGGTTTTGATTCAGAGAAACTAGCGCTCGCCTGACCGTGAAAGACGGCCAGGCTGTTGAAACAAAGGTGGAACGCGACACCTGGAAGCAGGCTGTTGCTTCGAACGGCGATCAGGCCCAGAACCATTCCCAGCAGCGACGCATTGAAGACCTGCTGCGGGACCATGTGGATCAGGCCGAACGTGACGCTCGAAAGAACGATTGCCACTCCGGTTCGTCCACCACTGCCGAAGCCGGACAGAATGAAGCCTCGGAAAGCAACTTCTTCACACAACGCTGGAGTCAGAGCGAACACTCCGATGACGACATAAAGCGGAAGCGTGTCGTCGGACATAGCCGCGAAGGCCGCCTTAGCGCTGTCAGGAAGCTGAGGGAAGAAACTTTGCAGACTGGCCAGCAGCTCAATCGCCAGCGGGTGCAGAACGAACGGCAGAGCGATCGCGACAGCCAGCATCCGACCACTCGGCATTTTCAGACGCAGCGTCCTGCGGGCACTCGACGTAAACAGGATCGCCATGAAGATGGCCGGAGCGGCAATAAGAGCCGCTTGCTGGACGACAGTCAGTTGCATCATCTTCTTTCCAAGGTTTTCTGCCGTTACGCCAATCATTGAGCCGGTCAGAAGTTTGATCGTCAGAAACTGCAGAAACATCATCAGCATGAAGCAGCCGGCAGCCATCGCGAACGTTGGCAGCGGGGCTTTGTCGCGAAGCAGATGTCGCAGCCAGAGTTTCAGGTCGAACTGCTCGGCCTCGCGGAACAGCACGTCTTCGCTCTTGAATTGTTCGACGGCCCACCACAACGCGATCAGGCTGTAGCCAATGCTCGACATCAGAACCGGCAGGGCGAAGACGAGCACTTCGGTATTGCCTGGGTTCATAAGCAGGGCTTTAAGCAGCAGCGCCGGGCCGACAATTGGCATCGCACAATAGAACAGCGATGCGCCGCCGGTGGCGGTCAGCTCGATCGATGGCGACATCGAGAACATCGTCATACCCATCGTGACCATGAAGAGCGGTGTCAGGTAATACTGCCCTTCTTTATTGCTTCGAGCGAACGTGGCCAGCGACAGGCAAAGTGCGCTGAAGAATGCCGCCAACGGAATCAGCAGGACGACCAGCCAGAACAACGCCAGCGGAGTGGGTAGCGGCACGGCTCCCATGCCGGACATGGCTGAGCCGGCGCCGGCGGTCATCGAGACAATGTACTGCCCCGTAAAACCCATGCTGATCAGATTGAGCATCGTCGTGGACATGCTGAACAGCAACACGGTCAGAAACTTTCCGACAACGATTTCGGAGCGAGTCGCCGGGCAGATCAACAGCGTTTCCATCGTGCCGCGCTCTTTTTCACCGGCGGCCACATCGATCGCCGGATAGAACGCTCCGGTCAGAGCCATGATGATCAGCAGGGCCGGAAAGATCTTCCCCCACATACTGGCGGCGATTTCTTCCTCGTTCGCGACGTCGATCGACAGAAGATTGACGGGATCCGGAACAGTCTCCGGAAGCTGTGCCAGTTCGAGTCGATCTTTCAGCAGTTGACGTTCCCACTTGTCGATCGCTTCCCGGACGCGGCGGTACGCGACGTCGGATTTTTCGTCGGCTCGGTTGCGGACCAGAATCGGGCGCAGCAATGGCAGATTCATCAGCGCGTCGTTGCCGACGCTTCGATCAGCAAGCAGAGTGTTGATCGACTTCAGGTTCTCGGCGAATCCTTCGGGCACGATCATCAGCACTTGCAGCTTGCTGTTTGCAAAGGCCTCTCCGATCGTTTTTTTCAGTTGCAGATACTCGTCGATCATCGACGCGTAATTTTCCGGCTGCTCCGGAGTTTCGCCCTGTTGAATTGCGTTTCGCAGAGACGCCGATTGAACGCCCGGCAACTCGTCAGCCAGATCAGCATTCCACGGAGCAAGCTGGACGACGAGTTTGTTTCGCTGCTCGATCAGGTCACGAATCCTGGCCGCGTCCTCAAGCAACTGCTTCTGCTCGTCTTCAGAGACGTTGGGCAAACGAGTCTTGTCGTCGGGCGAGTCGGTCAGGACGCTCAGTTTCGAAGAAGTTTCTTCTGACCGGAACCAGCGAGCAGGAAACGCACCTGCTTCGACCAGCGGCGGGTCAGGCAGTTCGCCTGCGTTCAGAATGACGACCTGCCGAGGTTGCTCGGTAAAATACATCGTCATCTGCAGCATGCCGATCCCGAGGCCGGGGTACAGCATGATGGGAAGAATCAGGACCATGAACAGCGTCCGGCGATCGCGCAATTGATCGCGCACCTCGCGGTGCAGAATCAGCCAGACGTTTTTCCAGGTAAGTTCCATAATTTCGGGCTCCAGTCAGGAAGCGGTTTCCTGCCAGTGTCCAGGGTTTGTTGTTTCAGCACGTTTTCGAGTGAATCATGAGGCGACGGTGGCTGCGTCGTAACGATCGATCAGTGCGAAGAAGAGGTCTTCCATCGAGTCTGTCTCGTGCTGCTCGCAGAGTTCCTGTCGAGTGCCCATGGCCAGGATGTCGCCTTTGTGGATCACGGCAACGCGGTCACACAGTCGTTCGACTTCGGACATGATGTGTGTTGAGTAGATGATCGACTTGCCGGCGTCTCGAAGTTTGGCCACTGCTTCGATGACGTTTCGAGCGACCAGTACGTCGAGGCCGGAAGTTGGCTCGTCAAAAATGAGGACCGGTGGGTCGTGCACGATCGTGCGGGCGATCGAAACTTTCTGCCTCATGCCGGTCGACATTTTCGAACCGAGCAGGTCGCGGAATTCGTGCATCTTGAGCATCGTGAAAACTTCGTCCATGCGGCTGTCGAGTTGCTCGCCAGCCAGGCCGTACAACTTTCCGAAGTACTCAACCATTTCCCACGCGGTCATGCGGTCGTAGATGCCGGTGTTATTCGACATGAATCCGATTCGTGATCGGACCTGAGCGGGGTACTTAGCAACGTCGTAGCCAGAGATGATGGTTCGACCGCTGGTGGGTCGCAGGACGGTACTAAGAATCCGGAGGCAGGTTGTCTTGCCGGCTCCATTGGGACCGAGCAGTCCGAAAACTTCGCCCGGCTTCACTTCAAAGCTGATCCCGTTCAGGGCCGAGACAATTCCCCGCTTGGGATCGGAGAAACATTTCGTCAGCTCGCTGACCTCAATCATCGTGATGCTCGATTGTCAGGTGTTACGGTCTCTGTGAATTCGCAAAGGATACACCGCACCCTCTGCGGGGTTCCCTGCCGAGACTGTACACTCAGGACAATGGCAAATGGATGTGCGAATTTGCTCGCCGGGCGAGTTCGCTCAGTTCAGAACCGGCAGCGCCACCGAAGCGGCACGGCTCGAAGTTTCTCCCTGGCCGGACTCGTCTGCCTCGTCGATGTAATCGTAAAAGACATTCCTTTGGCGTGGGATATAGCCGGCCTCGCGAATGCACTTTCGCAGCGTTTCCACAGAGAGGTGGTAAACCGTGCCGGCCTGCGAAACGACATTCTCTTCGATCATCAGGCTGCCCATGTCGTTAGCCCCGAACGACAGCGCGATCTGACCAATCTTCTCACCTTGCGTGACCCACGATGACTGAATATTCGGAATGTTGTCCAGGTAGAGGCGTGCGATGGCCTGGGTCTTGAGGTATTCGAACGCGCCCGCTTCGGGCAGTTTCGACATATCGACACCGTCTTTGCGGTTGTCATACCAGGGAGCTTCGTGCGGCGGTTGATGAGTCCAGCAGATGAACGCCGTGAAGCCGCCGGTTTCGTCCTGCAAGCTGCGCAGTCGATCGAGATGTTCGATGCGTTCTTCCAGCGTTTCCACATGGCCGAACATCATCGTGCAGGTTGACTTGCCGCCGATCTGGTGCCAGACGCGGTTTACTTCCAGCCAGCCGTCGGTCAGAACTTTTCCGCGAGTGATCAACCTGCGAACTCGGTCGACAAGAATCTCACCGCCGCCGCCGGGCACGCTTCCCAGGCCGGCATCCTTCAATCGTTGCAGCACGGTTTCGAGAGGCAGCTTGCTGAGCTTGTGAAAGTGGAACAGCTCGGGAGGGCTGAAACCGTGAATGTTGACCTGCGGAAACGCCGACTTCAGACCGCTGAGCATTTCCTCGTACCACTCCAGCGGCAGCTTCGGATGCAGGCCGCCCTGCATCAGAATCTGGTCGCCACCCAGGTCAACCGTTTCCTGCACCTTCTGATGCAACGCTTCCTGCGTGAGCACGTAAACTTCTTCGTGCCCGATCGGTCGATAGAACGCGCAGAAGTCGCACACCGCCGCACACGCGTTGGTGTAGTTGATGTTTCGGTCGATGTTGTACGTGCGGTACGGCTCAGGATGCAGACGCTTCGTGACGGCGTCGGCGGCTTTGCCAATCGCAATCAAATCGTGCGATTGCAGCAGCGCGAGGCCATCTTCAGGAGCGAGCCGTTCGCCAGCGACGGCCTTATCGAGGATGTGCTTAATTCCGGAAGACAAGGTCTACTCCTTCAGGAGCCAGTCCCGCCTGCACGGCCAGTTGCTGAAACAGCCGCAGGCCGCTTCGTTCTGCCGATGTCAGGCGGAAGTAAAGGTTTTCGGTCAGGTATCGCTCGGCGTTTGCCACCGGGATATTCAGTTTGGAAGCTTCTCGTTTTGCGATCTCAGGAATTCGAGCGATGCCGCGATTGCGCGATTCGCTCAGCATGGCTTCGACGTGAGCTGAAGCAACTTCGCGCCGAGCGACCCACATGGCGAATACAAATGGCAAGCCCGTCCAGGCCAGCCACTCTTCGCCAAGATCCCATACGGTATGAAACTGCTCGGTCGGGGCGTGCATCGCTCGGTCGCCGATCACCAGCACGGCATCGGCGTCGGTATGCTGAACCGACATTTCGATCGGCAGCGGCTGACGAGCCGGATCAACTCCGAACCGTTCCATCAGCAGAATGCGGGCAAGCGTGGCGCTGGTTCGGGAGCCCTCGTCGAGCGCCAGCGTCCGAATCGCCCCCGGATCGACGCGGCTGTAAAGTTTGACGCTGAGCACAGGCCCGCGAGTCGCCACGCACGCATCGGAGATGATTTCGTAATCCGCTCCCCGCATGTACTCGACCGAAGGAATCAGCGCGACGTCGAGCGTTCCGACCGACAGTTGATCGGCCAGGCGGCTTGGGTAATCAAGGCTGACGGTGGCTTCAGGAAGCAGCTCCTGCAGATCTTCCACCAGCGGCTTTGAATTGAGATAGCTGACCGCTCCAACTCGGACGGTGGACGGTGGCTGACGCGCAGGCTTCGGCGAGTTGCCGGTTGCACGCAATGAATTAACGGGTTCAGACACGGATATTTCGAATTCTGTCGCCAGAAGCTGTTGGTTCATCGGATGCCTCAAGTCATCGAATTTGACGATTATAGGACCGCAGCCCGCACTCGCAATCGGCCTGGGTGCCGCTGCCGAATCCCGCCTGTATCGCGACCCTTGATGTCTCGGTATGTTCGTTCGGGCATCGGAAGAATTCCGGATGCCAACGCGGTAGGATTCGCCACCCGTGCCGAGCCAACCGTACGAAAAACCTCGCATTAACACGAATCCTGAGCCAGCGACCGCCGATTTCGAAAGCTTCATTAAAGATGTCTGAGCCTGCACTGCGTCTGTCGATTCTTGGTCTGGGAACAGTTGCTTCCGGTGTCGTCCGAATTCTGACTGGAGCCGGTTCGCCCGTAAGTCGTCGAGCTGGCCGCACGTTCGAAATCCGACACGTCGTCGTCCGGGACGCATCCAAAGCTCGTGATGTCGACATCTCGGCTGATCGACTGACAACTGACTGGAACGTCGCCGTTTCCGATCCGGAAGTTGACGTCGTCCTGGAATTGATGGGCGGCACGACGACCGCTCGCAAAGCCGTACTGGCTGCCATCGCCGCCGGCAAACATGTCGTAACTGCGAACAAAGCTCTGCTCGCTGAACATGGCGACGAGGTGTTTGCGGCTGCTCGCGAAGCCGGAGTCTGCGTTGCGTACGAAGCCGCCGTCGCTGGCGGGATCCCGATCATCGCGACGATGGGCTGTTCGATGACCGGGAACCGGGTTGTTTCGATCGAAGCCATTCTCAACGGAACGAGCAACTTTATTCTCAGCGGGATGCTCGGCGAGCAACGGCAGTACGAAGACGTGCTGGCTGAAGCTCAGGCTCTTGGTTACGCCGAAGCTGATCCGGCGATGGACGTTGACGGAACCGACGCGGCTCAAAAACTGATCCTGCTGACGCAGCTCGCTCTGGGTAAGAAGGTTGGGCTGAACGAGTTTCCGCGACAGGGCATCGACACGCTTGAACTTGCCGACATGCTTTACGCCGAAGAACTCGGTTACCGAGTCAAACTGCTCGCCGTCACTCGCGTCGTGGGCAACCAGCTGGAAATGCACGTCGAGCCAACGTTGCTTCGCCTGGAACGAGCGATCGCGCAAACCGACGGAGCACTCAACATTGTCGAACTGCACGGTGACGCGGTTGGGCCGCTCGTTCTTTCCGGAGCGGGGGCCGGGCAAATGCCGACCGCGTCAGCCGTCGTCGCCGACCTCGTCGATATCGCCATCGGTCGAACACAGCAGACGTTCCCGCAGCTCAATCTCTGGCAGGATGATTCCGGTCTTTCCGTCATGCCGGCCGACCAGATTCAACGTCGTTACTTCCTCCGCTTCAACGTCGAAGACCGGCCGCGAGTCATTGCCGACGTCGCCGACATCCTCGGCCGCAACGAAATCAGTCTCGCTTCGATCATCCAGCACGAAGCTCCCGAAGTCGACGATCCGGAGAACGACGGCGTTCCGATTGTTCCATTAGTCATCATGACCCACCGCACAACGGAAGGCCGCATCCGCGCCGCCGAAGCAGCGCTGGCTGAACTTTCGACCGTCCGCGCTCCACACATCCGCATGCCTGTCGCGGATTGAACGAACGGAGTTGCCTGCTTTCGACCGAGGACCTGTCTCGGCGAATTGCCCTCTCCAGTGTGATCAGCATCGAATTCTTCAGCCGAGGGCCGAGTCAGGTTTCGAATGCGTTCTCAAACTGGCAACCGCAGCAACTGAGAACTCGCGCCGAAGCAGGCCGCAGCGAATGCAGCGTCATGGGTGTCGATTCTCAGCTGACATCCCACACAACTTACCCGTCGATAACTCAGAATGTTAAGCCGGGTTGACTCAAGCGAGTCTGCCGGTTGTGCCGATTATTCCTTCAGGCCGCTGGTGCGCGGGACGCTTTGCGCATCCCCGGTTTTCTGCGGCAGCCGGCCGAGCGTTGGATTCGCCCG